>JANLID010000353.1 GCA_024654105.1 Gallionella sp.
AGGGATAGGTGTTGCGGCTATTTTTTAGTATATCGTTTCGAGCTGAGTAGTTACTTTTGTTGAATTTTTGTGGAGAAGGTTGAATTATGAAACGTAAATATTCGGGCAAACCGCAGCAGGGTTTCACCCTGATCGAACTGCTGGTGGTGCTGGTGATTCTGGGACTGCTGGCGAGCCTTGCGGGTCCCAAGGTGATGAACTACCTCGGCGGCGCAAAATCCGACTCCGCCCATTTGCAGGTCGAGGAATTCGGCGCCAGCCTTGACCTGTTTAAACTCGAAACCGGACGTTATCCCACCACGCAAGAAGGCCTGCAGGCCCTGGTGCAGGCGCCTGCCGGACTGACCGGCTGGAACGGGCCTTACCTGAAGAAAAAAACGCTGCCCAAGGATCCCTGGGGCAACGAATATATTTATGTTTCGCCGGGGCAGCACGGCCCATACGATCTGAGCTCGCTCGGCGCGGACAACCGGGAAGGCGGCGACGGCGAAAACAAGGATCTGACAAGCTGGTAACGGGCATGGCAAGTAGCCACCCCTGATTATGAAACTTGCCATGCCCGTTTCCCTCACCTCAATCCTCTCCCGCAAGCGGGAGAGGAAGCAAACGAATCGCTGCGCGAGTTTCACGTTAATGCCTCCGGCCAATATACAGCGGGGCTTTACCCTGATAGAAATACTGGTGGTGATGACCATCATGGTGCTGGTCTATGCGATGACGGCGCCGATGATCTCCGCCGGCGTGTCCGGCGCGGAACTCAAGGCCGCCGCGCGCCAGGTTGCCGCCGGGCTGCGCAAGGCGCGCAGCGAGGCGGTAGCGCACAAGAATGAAGTGGCGCTGACCATAGATGTCGAGGAACGCCAGTTCGACCTGAGCGGAGACAAGCATGTTTACCGCCTGCCGGAAAAAATTGAAATCAGCCTGTTCACGGCTCAGTCCGAGCTGAAGGATGCCAAAACCGGCGCTATTCGTTTTTATCCTGACGGCAGCTCTACCGGCGGCCGGGTGACGCTTTCGCGGGGCGAGCGCAAATTCCTGGTAGACGTGGACTGGATGACCGGCCAAGTGAAGATACTGGATTAACGATGAAACGCGCGTCCGCCGGCTTTTCCCTGCTTGAAATATTGGTTGCCTTCGTAATTCTGGCGTTGACCTTGAGCGTCATGATGCAGATTTTTTCCGGCGGCCTGCGCAACGCAGGCTTTGCCGATGACTATAGCCGCGCGGTATTGCTGGCGGAATCCAAGCTGGCCGAACTGGGCGCGCAGCCCGCCGAGGGCGAGACGGAAGGCGAGTTCGGCGAAAAATACCGCTGGCGCAGCAGCATCCGCCCATGGGCCGGTGATGCCGATACGCTTGGCATGGGGACGCAGCCCCTGCCGGTCAGGCTGATGGAAATCGAAGTCAGAGTTGCGTGGGGAGAGCAAGGCGGCAACGGGTCGCGGGAAGTCGCTCTGAGTACGCTGCAACTGGCGTCCGCACCGGGCCCGTGATCGTGAGCACGGTTAATGTGAAACTCGCGAAGCGATACGTTTGCCCTTTCTCCCGCGTGCGGGGGAAAGTTGGATAGGGGGAAACGGGCATGGCGAGTTTCATTATCAGGGGTGGCATCTTTGCCATGCCCGTTAGACAAAAAGGCTTTACCTTGCTGGAGTTGCTGATCGGCTTGGTTTTGCTTGGCATGATGCTCACGCTGCTGTTTGGCGGTTTGCGCCTGGGCGCCAGAAGCTGGGACAGTGGCGACAAGCGGGCGGGCGATTCCGCCCAGTTGCGCGCTATTCATGGTTTTATCCGGCGCGAACTCGGCCAGGCGTTGCCCTTGCGTTGGAAAACCGAGGCCGATACCCGGCTGGCCTTTGACGGGGCATCGAACGTCCTGAAGTTTGTCGCGCCCCTGCCGGCGCAGGTCAGCGTGGGAGGGCTTTATTTGCTTGGGTTGGAGCTGGAAAATGGCGAGACGGGGCAGCGCCTGATCATGAGGCGCGCGCTGACCGATGCTGCGGCAAAGGATTTTTCCAGCCTGGAACAAGCTGAGAAATCGGTATTGGTCGATCATGTGGAAAATATGGCTATTGCCTACTTCGGTGCGGCAACGCCGGAAGGCGAACCTGGCTGGCAGGACAAATGGGATGACCCGCAACGCCTGCCCTTGCTGGTGCGCATTCAGGTAGAATTAAACGATGGGCACGACTGGCCCGATCTGGTGGTGCCCGTGATGGTGGAAAAAGGGTGCACCTGGGATTCCTTTCACAAGCGCTGCGTGAACTGATG
>JANLID010000354.1 GCA_024654105.1 Gallionella sp.
AGTCGCGAACACCACGCCTGCTCTGCCCTTGTGTTTTGCCATGACGCTGCGAGTCTTGACGAACATGTCGAATGCCCGCTCCGAATTGCTGTTGGGCAATCCGGCAACCCGCGTCATCTTGCTGAACCTCCACAAGTTTTTGTGCATGTGCGCCTCATCTACAAACAGCCAATCAATACCAAGCTGTTCAAAGGACAGAATTTCATCCTTCTTGTTTTTGCCTGACATCTTTGCCAGTTTTGCTTCCCATGCTTTTTTCGCACGGGCGAGCTCCTTGATGATGCGGTTACCGCGTTCCTGCTTTTCAGCGCGAATGGCATCTTCAATGAGGTCAATTTCATTCTGGATATATTCCTCCATGAACTCATCGCTCATCTTGATACGCTCGAACGAGGCATGCGTAATCAGCACACCATCCCAATCGCCGGTGGCAATACGGGAAAGAAGCTGACGGCGCCTGTCGCCCTGAAGATCGTCTTTCGACGCAATCAGGATATTGGCGCCGGGATAGGCGCGCAGGAACTCGGATGCAAACTGGTGAAGCATGTGGTTTGGCACCACATACATCGGTTTGCTTGCCTTGCCCAGGCGGCGAAGCTCCATGCCGGCACAGATGCAGGTCAGTGTTTTACCGGCCCCGACAACATGGGCAAGCAACGTGTTCAACTGACTTGCAACAATACGCCAGATGGCATCCCGCTGATGATCGTGCAGCCGGTATATCCTGGAAAACCCCGGCAACACCAGATGCTGACCATCAAACCTGCGCGGCACAACGCTGTTGAAAACATCGTTGTAAAGCCTCGCCAGTCTCAGTGCCCGCTCCTGATCGGACCACAACCACTTCTGGAATTTCTCCTTGAGCGACTGTTGCTTCTCGCGTGCCGCGATGGTCTCCTTCTGGTTGACCACGCGCTTGTCACGATCATCGGGATCAGGATCGTGCACGGTCGGCACTGTTTGATTCAACGCCTGGTCGAACAGGGTTGCTGCATTTACCCGCTCGGTTCCAAACGTCTGCGTGGCTGCTATCGACGACCTGGTGCTGTAATGCGGGTCGATATTCCACGCGCCTGCTGCCTGGCTGAACATCACGGTGTTTCCGTTGCACTCCAGAGTTTCATCCAGGAATGCTTCGTAATCGCTCGTCGGTATCCAGGTGGACCCGATGCGCGCACCGATTTCGCCTGGGGTTAAATCATCGGGAATCACGGCCTCCAGCGCTTGCGCATTTCGGCTGTAACGCTCACCCGATACCCTGGCAGCAGACAGTTTTTTACGGACATTACCGGCAAGATAACTGTCTTTGGTTTCCCAGTTGCCGGTTTGCGGATCGAGGAATACTGCGCCCAACGCTTCGAGCTCCTTCATGGCTTCACTGCCCGGTTTCCCGAGCAATTGGCCAATCCGGTTTTCGACGACGTGGCCGCACTCGGTCAGGCTGACCAGCAGCGCCTCTTCCGGGGTTTCGCAATGATCGACCTTTTTGAACATCCCCACGGTGCGCTGAAAAAAGATGTCTGCCTTTTCGGCGGTCTGAGTTTCCCCATCCCAGCGTTCCAGCGACATCAGCAACGGCAAATCGGGATCTCCTTTGAAAGCGGCCCGGTTTGCCCTGGCGTGGATGCTCCCGCATTTAGCGACGAAGTTGTCATATTCGATATTCAGCATCAACCGGTAAGCGGCAAGAATCGCCTCATCCCCGGTTTCAACCTGTGCCCGAACAATCTTGCGTGCCGCATCACGGATGCCACACATGCCCGCGATGCGTTCCAGCGTTTTTTGCGGCGCGATGAGCTGCGACGCTTCCAGCCCGTCATTTGTTTCACACACCCTGCCGTCAATCACCCTGAAACCCGGGCGACCCTGGACGTTGTACCCCAGAAGAAAAACAGCCTTCTTCTCTTCGACTTCCTGAATCGCTGCGTAGATACCTTCTGGCAGCATGGACACCTTCTCGGCCAGCGCGCTTTCAAGGTCGCCCTCGAATATGCAGCCAGTCGATTTCTGGTAGCCGTTTTCAGTCAGTGCAAGTTTGCCGATGACCCACTGAGGGTTCTCGGCAAAATACTGGTTACAGGATATTTGCTGATGTCTCCAGTATTCCCTGCTTTCCCCGTAGATCGGGGATGTTTCCGGCAGAACGATTGAATCCATCCAGCCTTTTTTACTGCTACGTCCTTCCAGCGGTTTT
>JANLID010000124.1 GCA_024654105.1 Gallionella sp.
CCGCGATGTATTCCGCCGACATCAGCCATTCGGAAATGGTCGCCGACATGCCGCGCTTGAGGATCACCGGCTTGTTGATGCGCCCGACTTCCTTGAGCAAGTCGAAATTCTGCATGTTGCGCGTGCCGATCTGGATCACGTCCACGTCGTATTCCATGAATAAATCAATCTGGCGCACGTCCATCAACTCGGTGACGATGGGCAATTTGTACGGGCTGGCCGCCTTGCGGAACATGTCCAGTCCCTCTTTGCCCTTGCCCTGAAAAGCGTACGGGCTGGTGCGCGGCTTGAACGCTCCGCCGCGCATCATGCGGCAGCCCGCTTCGTGCACAAACCTGGCCGACAAATCCATCTGTTCCTGCGTTTCCACCGAACACGGCCCGGCAATCACCTGAATCTGCTTGCCGCCGAGCGGGATGCCGCCGATGTCGATCACGGTATCGTTGCGATGCGATTCGCGCGACACGATCTTGTATTGTTTGACGATATGCATCGCCGATTCCACGCCGGGCAGCGGCGTGAACATTTCTTCCGTCAACTGACGTTCATCACCGATCGCGCCGATCACCGTGCGCTCGATACCGCGCGAGATATTCGCTTTCAGACCTGCTGCTTCAAGTTTATTGACCACTGCGCCAACCTGCTCGTCGGTGACATCTTTTCCCATCACGATAATCATTGCTTCTCTCCAAGTATCCGCTTCAGCGCGGACAAAAATTTATCATTCTCCGACTCCAGCCCGATGCTCACGCGCAACCAGCCCGGCATATTGTAATTGGCAATCGGCCGCACAATCACGCCCAGCTCCAGCAAGCGCCGGTACACGGCCATCGCATCGTCGATTCTGAAACTGACGAAGTTGCCATACGACGGGATGTATTCCAGCTCCAGCCTGATCAGTTCTGCGGTAATCTGCGCCATGCCGCGCCGGTTCAGCACAAAGGTCTGCTGCACAAAATCCGTGTCCTGCAACGCCGCCAAGGCGGCGGCTTGCGCCACGCTGTTGACGTTGAACGGCTGGCGCACGCGATTCAGCATATCGATGACTTGTGCATCGCCCAGCGCGTAACCGACGCGCAAGGAGGCCAGCCCGTAAGCTTTGGAGAAGGTGCGCGAGATGATCAGATTGGGGAATTCTTTCAGCCAACCGACGCTATCGTAACGGCATTCCTCCGGCAGGTATTCGTTATAGGCCTCGTCCAGCACCACCAGCATGTTCGCCGGCAAGGCGCGCAGCAACGCGTGCAAGGCCTCACCCGGCAAAAATGTGCCGGTCGGATTGTTCGGGTTGGCGATAAAAATCATTTTCGCGCCCTGCCCCACCGCTGCCGCGCGCATCGCGTCCAGATCATGGCCGAAATTTCTGGCCGCGACGCTGATGCCGGTCGCGCCGACCGCTTGCGTCGCCAGCGCGTACACCGCGAAAGCGTGATCCGAATAAACCGCCTTGTCGTCGGCGGTCAGGAAGGCGCGCGCCGCCAGTTCCAGCAGATCGTTGGAGCCATTGCCCAGCACGATCTGATCGTGCGCCACACCGTAGCGTTGTGCCAGCGCATCTTTCAGCGCGAAGCCGTTGCCATCCGGATACAGGCCTATCTCGTCGAGTGCGGCATGTGCCGCGGCAACCGCCTTCGGGCTCGCGCCCAGCGGGTTTTCGTTCGAGGCCAGCTTGACGATGCCGCTGATGCCCAGTTCGCGCTCCAGTTCGGAGATCGGCTTGCCGGGCTGGTACGGTGCGATGGCGCGAATGTAGGCCGGCGCCAGTTCGGAATAAGCAAGACTCATTTCGGTTTACGCAACAGGAAATACAATTCGCCCGGACAGCCCGGAAACAGCGCGCCGAACCACAGGTTGAAGCGCAGCCACCACTTGTAGTTTTCCAGGAAAAAGCCCTTCTTGCGCATCAAAAACGCACCGCTCAGAAACTCCACTTCCAGCCCGTTCGCTGCCGCCAGATCGCGCACGCGCTGCGGCGAGAACACGCTGACATGCCCGTATTTTCCTGCATCGGGACGAATCCTGTTTTCGCGCGACTGTGCCACGGAACCCGGCGTGGAAGGAAAACCGCCGATCAGCATGCCGCCCGGCTTGAGATGCGGCACGAGCTTCGCAATCAGCTCTTCCGGCCTGAACAGATGCTCCAGCACATGCAGCAGAATCATCGCGTCATATTGCCGGCTTTCGTCCAGCCTGAACTCTGCGCTCTCCAGATCGACTTCGTAGAAATGGTTATAACCGGCACGTTCCAGGATGTCCTTGCGGATCAACGCATCCACCGCATCCCAACTGGCCAGCGGCACTTTTTCGCCGCCATGCCCGGCGGCAGCGCGCATGAAACCCAGCATCTGCCCGACATCCACGCCGATTTCGCACACGTCCAATGCGCCCTTGCGCGCGGCATCTCCACGCAGGAAGTGGTACATAAACCAGTAGCGCACCAGGCGGATCGGGTAATTGATGCGCTTCAGTTCGGCAGGAATGCCGTAATTTTCATCCTGCAAGGTCGGATTGTTTTTCAGGAACTCAATGTCCCAACACAGTTGCGGCATTGCCATGCATTTACTCCCGGACAGTTGCCTAAACGGCAACCGGGTATGAACCTAAAATTTTGATAAAGGCGGCGACTTGCCTGAGTTCGGCCAATGCGGCAGCCACCCCGGTATCGGCTTGATGCCCCTCGATGTCCATGTAGAACACATATTCCCACAGTCCGGAACGTGCCGGGCGCGACTCCAGCCTGGTCATGCTCACGCCATGTCTGGCCAGCGGCGCCAACAGGTCATGCACCGCACCGGGGCGGTTCGCGGCGGACAACACCAGCGAGGTCTTGTCGTTGCCGGAAGGCGCGACCTGCTGTTTGCCCAGCACCAGAAAACGCGTGGTATTCCTGGCATCGTCCTCGATATTTTCCACGCACACGCTCAAGCCGAAATGCACGGCTGCCTGAACGCCTGCGACCGCCGCGCTGTGCGGATTTTCCGCGGCCAGTCGTGCCGCTTCGGCATTGCTGGCGGCGGGAATACGCGCCGCATTTGGCAGATGGGCATTCAGCCAGCCCTGGCATTGACCCAATGATTGCGGATGCGAATAGATAGTCTTGATCGTGCTCAATTCGCAATGTTGCGACAGCAGGCACTGGTGCACCGGCAGCATCACTTCGCCGCATACCTGCAACGTGCTTTGCAGCAGCAAATCCAGCGTCCGGCCGATCGCGCCTTCGCTGGAGTTTTCCACCGGCACCATGCCGTGATGGGCTGTGCCGTTTTCTACCGCACGGAATACATCGTCAATGGTTGCGCAAGGCTGCCCCTGCACCGCGCTGCCGAAACGCATGAAGGCGGCCTGCTCGCTGAACGTGCCTTCCGGGCCCAGATAAGCCACCGTCAACGGTGCCTCCAGTGCGCGGCACTGCGACACCACTTCGGTGAACAACCGCACCACGGCAGCGTTACTCAATGGGCCGGTATTATTTTCCTGCAAGCGTTGCAATACCTGCGCCTCGCGCTCCGGGCGCAACACCGCGCCATTCGGGTTCCCGGACAAATGTTTTTCGTACTCCTTGAGGTGGCCGATTTGCTGCGCCAGCGCGGCGCGCTGATTGACGAGTTTCAACAACTCGTCATCCAGACGATCAATCTGCTCGCGATGCTGTTTTAATTTTTCGCTCATGCTGTCTCGGGTAAAGGCAAATCGCGCACCATCAACACCCCCGGAATGGCGGCGATCTGTGCAAGCAATTCAACGGGCAATGCGGAGTCGGTATCCACCAGCGTGTAAGCCATTTCACCGCGCGACTTGTTCATCATGTTGTGAATATTAATGCCTGCCTCCGCCAGCGTGGTGGAAATCTGCCCCAGCATGTTCGGCACGTTGCTGTTGGCAACCGCCAGACGGAACGACGATTCGCGCGGCATCACCAGCGCCGGGAAATTCACCGTGTTGGTGATGTTGCCGTGCTCCAGGTATTCGCGCACCTGTTCCACCACCATCACCGCGCAGTTTTCTTCCGCCTCCTCTGTGGATGCGCCCAGATGCGGCAGCGCAATAATTTTCGGATTGCCCTGCGTCCTGCCGGTGGGGAAATCGCAGACGTAGTAGCGGATATGCTTGCCGGCAAGTCCGGCAATAACCGCCGCTTCGTTGACGATGGCATCGCGCGAGAAATTCAGCAGCACCGAGCCGGCCTTCATCGCCTGCACGCGCTGCGCGTTGATCAGGTCGCGCGTCACCTCCAGCAACGGCACGTGCAGCGAGACGAAATCGCTGTGCCTGAGCAGGTCTTCGACGCTATGCGCCTTCTTTACCTGCGAAGACAAACTCCAAGCCCCTTCCACGGTAATTTCCGGATCGTAGCCGATCACCTTCATGCCCAGTCCGATGGCGGCATCCGCCACCAGGCGCCCGATCGCGCCCAGCCCGATGATACCCAGCGTGCGCCCGTTCAGCTCGCTGCCCGCAAAATTCTTTTTGCCGTCCTCGACCAGCTTGTGCATGGTCGCATCGTCGCCCTGCAAACCTGCGGTGAATTGCAGCGCGGGCACAATGTTGCGCGAGGCCAGCAACATGCCCGCGATAACCAGTTCTTTCACCGCATTGGCATTCGCACCCGGCGCATTGAACACCGGCACGCCGCGCGCGCTCATTTTCTGCACCGGCACGTTGTTGGTTCCGGCGCCGGCGCGCGCAACAGCCTTGACGCAGGCGGGAATCTCCATGTCATGCATCACTTGCGAACGCACCAGAATCGCGTCCGGCTCGGTCACGTCAGCGCCAACCTGATAAGTGTCCGCAGGGAAACGTTTCAGCCCGTGTGCGGAAATCTTGTTCAGCGTGAGGATGCGGTATGGGTTAGCCATTTTTCTGGGCGAATTCATTCATGAAATCGACCAACACCTGCACGCCTGCCAGCGGCATCGCGTTATAAATCGAGGCGCGCATCCCGCCCACCGAACGATGCCCCTTGAGTTGCAGCAGCCCGCGCGCATCGGCCTGCTTGAGGAAATCGCCATCCAGATTCGCATCTCTCAAAGTGAACGGCACGTTCATGCGCGAGCGGTCCGACAGCGCTACCGGACAATTGTAGAAACCATTGCTGGCATCAATCGCGGCATACAACAGCTTCGCCTTGGCGATATTCACCTGCTCCATCGCGGCGATACCACCGTTTTTCTTTAACAACCGGAACACCAGTCCGGCGATATAAATGCCGTAAGTCGGCGGCGTGTTGTACATCGAATCGTTGTCGGCATGGGTCTTGTAATCCAGCATGGCCGGGGTTCCGGCCAGCGGTTGCCCGATCAGGTCGTCGCGCACGATGACGATGGTCAGCCCTGCCGGGCCGATATTTTTTTGCGCGCCGGCGTAAATCAGGCCGTATTTACTCACATCAACCGGACGCGACAGGATATTGGAGGACATGTCTGCCACCAGCGGCACATCGCCGGGCATATTGTCTATCGGGGGCAGCCAGTTGAATTCCACGCCGCCGATGGTTTCGTTCGGGGTGTAATGCAGATAGGCGGCATTCGGGTCGCGCTGCCAGGTTTCGAACGCGGGAATATAGGAAAAGTTCTTGTCCGCGCCGGTTGCCACCACATTTACGGTACAGAATTTTTTGGCTTCGCTGATCGCCTTTTTCGACCATTCTCCGGTGTGCACGTAATCAGCCGAAGTCTTGCCGCGCAACAAATTCATCGGGATCATGGCAAACTGCTGGCTGGCCCCGCCTTGCAGGAACAGCACCTTGTAATTGGCGGGTATGCCCATCAGCTCGCGCAAATCGGCCTCGGCCTGCGCCTGGATGCTCATATATTCCTTGCCGCGATGCGACATTTCCATTACCGACATGCCGCTGCCATGCCAGTCGGGCAATTCCGCCTGCGCCTGCTGCAATACCTCTTTCGGCAATACTGCCGGACCCGCGCTGAAGTTGTAAATTGTCATGCTGTTCTCTCCGTTTCAGAATTTTAAGAAAATGCGACACCTGCATTTGCGGCTATTTTACCTGCCAGTCTTTTGAAATCCGAATAACAACTCGCAACTGCCTCTTGGTGTGACCCAATTGCACCATCGGCAGATTTCAGGAAAAAAATCGGCTTGTTCGCTTCCATCGCCATCGGCATCAGGCTGCGGTAATGCTTCAGCAGAGCGAGCATATAGGGATCATCGGCCACAGAAATATTGCTTGTAGCTTCCTCAGTCAACACGGATTCACGATAAGTCTGAGGAATTCTATCCAGCCAGCGCTGATAGGCTTTCACAGGACGACTGTCTCGAATTCCGTGTTGCATAACAATGTAACCTATGGGCTGCATCGATCCTTTTGGCATCGGTACCTCAGTAGGTGCTTTATTCAATAGTTCTCTCCAAACTTCGCGCCACTCATTCAGTGTTGGCCCAAGATTCTTGAGGCCTTGCAAAGAAAATAAATCAGGCGCCAGCGGCAAACAGACTTGATCGGAAGCAATTAATGCTGACCGGTTAATCGCCCCAAGATTTGGCCCCACATCAATCAAAACCAGCTCCGCTCCCCCATCAGCACCATGTTGTACAAGGCGATGAAAAGCGGTCATCGTACGGAAAGCGGATTCATCACCCAACTGGCAATTAGGCCATGCAGCTGAAAGCTTATCTTCAAATCGAGACAGCCCGAGATCCCCCGGGATCAAACCGAGTTTTTCCGTAATCTTCTCAATGTGTGGCGAGGCAATATCCCCGACACCCCGCAAAATCGGACGAATGGCCCCGTAAACAGTATCTGGATGTTCGCCATCCGGCCACAATTCTTCCAGACGCTCTTCGCCAAGAAACATGGATGTCAGATTGGCCTGCGGATCGAGGTCAACCGCCAGCGTTTTAATTCCACGATCCGCAAACATCCAGGCCAAGTGATACACAAGCGAAGTCTTGCCTACCCCTCCCTTGTTATTAAAAAAAGCAATGGTTCTCATTGCGCTCCCCGCCGGATCGTAACCGCAACCACCTTGTCTTCAAAACTGAATTCCGCTGGAGGGTTGCCGTTCTCTTCCAATAATTTTTGCGCTTGCTGAATACCAAAGCCGAACCTGTTGACGTAACCCATTGCCTTCAGGGCTTCAGCCATTACCGGATTGCGGTAACTGTTACGGCTCATGATGGTTTCCGGCGTTACCTCTCCATACAAACCACCGGGACTTTGTATCTCGATACGATCTAAAAACCAATAAAACCGAATAGGCGTATTGGATTGATAATCGCGGTGTATTACCGCGTTATGCAACAGTTCACGAACAGCCCATTCCGGATACTCGGGCGACAATTGATCCTGAAACCCTTTTCCGGGCTTCATCCCTACTTGATTGTACGCGCGGAATTTATCGCGCAGACCATCCAGAACAGTACGCATATCCCCGGAAAGTTCCGCTTGGTCAACTGGCATTTCTGTCATCGTCGAACCGGGAAAACGCAGAAATTGCACATACGCTCCCGGCAGGAAAAAGCGTGGATTATTTCCGAACAACAGGATACCCGTGGTGGTAGGGCATTTTTTTGACAGATCAAACAGCCGCAAGGAAGCTAATTGCTCTTCAATTGTGCGGCGATTCGCTTCAATCACTTCGGGTGCGATCACTTGAGCACGATATTCACTGAACAAGCGGAGGGACAAATCCGCAATGCCCGCTTCAGGAAAAGGGAGCACATCAAAAGTATGCGCCCTGGCAACACGCTTCTCGGTTAATACCCGCTCATCTTGCTCGTGCGCCGTGCCTTTGCGTGGCCCGATACGCACCCAAATCGCTCCCTTGTAACGAACTGGCGGCATATCAGAAGGCAGCGTTTCCACCACGGCAACATCGCCACCCTGTAATTTGAATCTTGCCACGCTCATCACCGGCTGCGGCAGCACGTTGCCATCGGATCGAATAGCCCCAAGATTTTGCAATAGCTGATCAGTAACGTTCAGACCAGACAGGCTTCCATCATCCCTAACGCCAATCAACAAATAGCCGGGTTGACGATGGTTGGGCAAATCATTGGCAAACGCACAAATTGCTTGGCAAAACTTGTCAGTATCAGAAACGGAAATCGTGCGCTCGACACGATCCGATTCAAGATCGGACAACAACTCGATCAATTGCGCTTCGGTCAACATACGTTTATTCCGATTCATCCTCCGGCTCGGCGATGCGGCTCAACCCGGCCAGCTTCTCGCCCTTTTCCACATTCATCAGCGTGACACCCTGAGCGGTGCGGCCCATTTCGCGGATTTCCTTGACGCGGGTGCGGATCAGCACGCCGCTGGTGCCGATCAGCATTATCTCGTCGTCGACATTCACCAGCGTCGCGGCGACAACCCTGCCGTTGCGCGGAGAAGCCTTGATCGCAATCATTCCCTGCGTACCGCGCCCGTGGCGGGTGTACTCGACAATCGGGCTGCGTTTGCCATAACCGTTCTCGGTCGCGGTCAGCACGCTTTGCTCTTCATTCTCGGCCACCAGCAACGAGATCACGTGCTGCTTGGTGGCCAGCTTCATGCCGCGCACGCCGCGCGACGCGCGTCCGGTCGGGCGCACGTCGTTTTCATCGAAACGCACCGCCTTGCCGCCGTCCGAAAACAACATCACATCATGCTGACCGTCGGTGACGGCGACGCCGATCAGGTGGTCACCCTCATCCAGATTGATCGCGATGATGCCGCGCTTCATCGGGCGCGAGAAATCATTCAATGAAGTCTTCTTCACCGTGCCGTTGGCCGTGGCAAAGAACACATATTTATCTTCGACGAATTCGCTCACCGGCAGTACCGCATTGATCTTCTCATCCGCTTCCAGCGGCAGCATGTTCACGATCGGCTTGCCGCGCGAGATGCGGCTGCCTTGCGGCACTTCATAGACCTTGAGCCAGTACACGCGGCCGCGGTTGGAGAAACACAGGATGTAATTGTGGGTGTTGGCGATAAACAGGTTGTCGATGAAATCGTCTTCCTTGGTGGCCGTGGCCTGCTTGCCGCGCCCGCCGCGCTTCTGCGCGCGGTATTCGTCCAGTTTCTGCGCCTTCATGTAACCGGTGTGTGACAGTGTGACGACCACTTCTTCCGGCGCGATCAGGTCTTCCATGCTCATTTCCTGCGTGTGCGTGATGATCTCGCTACGGCGTTTGTCGCCAAACTGCGCTTTCACCGCAACCAATTCATCACCGATGACCTGTGTCACGCGTTCGGGCTTGGCGAGAACATCAAGCAGGTCGGCAATTTTGTCCATCACTTCGCGGTATTCGCCGACAATCTTGTCCTGCTCCAACCCGGTCAGGCGTTGCAGCCTCAATTCCAGAATCGCCTGCGCCTGCACATCGGACAGGTGGTACCCGCGCGCATTACCCTTACCCGTCAATCCGAACTCGGGTGTCAGCCCATCCGGGCGCGCCGCGTCGCTGACGCGGCTCAGCATGTCTTCCACCAATGACGAACGCCACGAACGCCCCATCAGTTCGCGTTTGGCGTCGGCCGGGGTCGGCGCAGCCTTGATCAGCGCGATGATCTCGTCCACGTTGGATAATGCCACCGCCAACCCTTCCAGAATATGGCCGCGCTCGCGTGCCTTGCGCAATTCGAAAAGCGTGCGGCGCGTGACGACTTCGCGGCGATGGCGCAGAAATGCGTCAATCACCTGTTTGAGGTTGAGCAGCTTGGGCTGGCCGTCAATGATGGCGACCATGTTGATGCCGAAACTGTCCTGCAACTGGGTATCTTTGTACAGCTTGTTGAGGATCACATCGGCGTTCTCGCCGCGCTTCAATTCGATTACCGCGCGCATGCCGGACTTGTCCGATTCGTCGCGGATCTCGGAAATGCCTTCCAGGCGTTTCTCGCGCACCAGTTCGCCGATCTTGATCAGCAAATTGGCCTTGTTCACCTGGTACGGCAGCTCATCGATGATGATAGCCTGACGTTCGCCCTTGCCGATGTCCTCGAAGTGGCAGCGCGCGCGCATCACCACGCGGCCGCGACCGGTGCGATAGCCTTCCTTCACGCCGGACAGGCCGTAGATGAAGCCCGCCGTCGGAAAGTCCGGCGCGGGAACGTATTCGATCAACTGCTCGATATCCAGATCGGGATCCTTCAGCAGCGCAAGACAGGCATCCACCACCTCGTTCAAATTATGTGGTGGAATATTGGTCGCCATGCCCACTGCGATGCCGGAGGAGCCGTTCACCAGCAGATTGGGAAAGCGCGCCGGGAATACCAGCGGCTCGTGCTCGGAACCGTCGTAGTTCGGCCCGAAATTCACCGTTTCCTTATCCAGGTCGGCAAGCAGTTCGTGGGCGATTTTAGACATGCGGATTTCGGTGTAGCGCATCGCCGCCGCATTGTCGCCGTCCACCGAACCGAAGTTGCCCTGCCCGTCCACCAGCGGGTAGCGCAGCGAAAAATTCTGCGCCATGCGCACGATGGTGTCGTACACCGCCGTGTCGCCGTGCGGATGGTATTTACCGATCACGTCACCGACGATACGCGCCGATTTCTTGTAGGCTTTATTCCAGTCGTTGGACAGCTCGTGCATGGCAAACAGCACACGGCGGTGCACCGGCTTCAGGCCGTCGCGCACATCCGGCAGCGCGCGTCCGATAATCACGCTCATCGCATAGTCCAGATAGGACTTGCGCATTTCCTCTTCAAGACTGACCGGCAGGGTTTCTTTGGCGAATTGTTGTTCCATGAATTTTGCTTTGACCTAAGGCAATTGACGCATAACAAAGCGCGCATTTTAGCACAGCGGCACAGCCCCAAGCCACCCGCATGTATGGCGATAGCATTTGGCCGAAGCGGCAAGTTTTGTTACAGTTGCCGCCTCATCAATCAGGGCAAATGCCATGACCAACGCCGACCCTGCCGAACTGGAAAAATTCTCGCAGCTCGCCCACAAGTGGTGGGATCCGCACAGCGAATTCAAACCGCTGCACGACATCAACCCGCTGCGTCTCGGCTATATCGACCGGCATGCCGGCCTGGCCGGGAAGACCGTGCTGGATGTAGGCTGCGGCGGCGGCATCCTGTCGGAAAGCATGGCGGGATTGAACGCGAATGTCAGCGGCATCGACCTTTCCGACAAGGCCCTGCAAGTCGCCAGGCTGCACCTGCTGGAAAGCGGCAAACGGGTCAACTATCACAAGATTGCCGTGGAAGAGTTGGCCGACGAGCAGCCCGGCCACTACGATGTCGTCACCTGCCTGGAAATGCTCGAACATGTGCCTGATCCGCAGAGCGCGGTAGCGGCCTGCGCCAAGCTGGTCAAGCCGGACGGCTGGGTATTCTTCTCCACGCTCAACCGCAACCCGAAATCCTATCTGTTCGCCGTGGTCGGTGCGGAATATGTGCTCAACCTGCTGCCGCGCGGCACGCACGATTACGACAAGTTCATCAAACCCTCCGAACTCGCGCAATTCTGCCGCAACGCGGGTTTGAGCGTGGCCGATCTGACCGGCATGAGCTACAACCCGCTCAGCAAGGTTTATTCACTGGGCAACGACACGGATGTGAACTACATGATCGCCTGCCGCGATCAGAGGGCAGATGACAGATGATAGATGACAGAAGTTTTGTTGCCGCTAAGCGGCAATCTTTCAATAAAGGCGTGGCACAGCCGCTCAACACTCTGTCCTCTGTCCCCTGTCCCCTGTCCTCTGTCGTTAAAGCAGCCCTGTTCGACCTCGACGGCACCTTCGCCGACACCGCGCCCGACCTCGCCGCCGCGCTGAACCATACCCGCGCCGCGCGCAACCTGGCGCCGCTGCCGCCGGATATCATCAGGCCGCAAGCCTCGCACGGCTCGCGCGGCCTGCTCAGGCTCGGCTTCGATATCGAGCCGGGCGCTCCCGATTACGACACACTGCGCGACATTTTTCTCGACTATTACGAACGCAACATCTGCGTCCACACGCGGCTGTTCTCCGGCATGGCCGAATTGATCGCCGAACTGGAGCAACGCGGCATCCAATGGGGCATCGTCACCAACAAGCCGCACCGCTACACCGTCCCGTTGATGCAGGCACTGGGTTACGCCGGGCGCGCCGCCTGCCTCATCAGCGGCGACACCTGCGCGCAAGCCAAGCCGCATCCCGACCCGCTATTTAAAGCCTGTGAGCTGATCGGCGTTTCACCTGAACAATGCCTGTATCTCGGCGACGACCTGCGCGACATTCAGGCCGCCAACGCCGCCGCCATGCCCGGCATCATCGCCAACTACGGCTACATCAACGGCGACGCCTCGGAGGCAAACTGGAACGCCCAGGGCAGCGTGGACAAACCGATGGAACTTATCCGCTTTCTTACCCTCTGACTCCGCGTGCTACAATTCGGCACGTTTTGAAACAAACAACGAACCGGGGACGACTTGGCTTCGACGTGGGTTACAAAGCAGCGTAGGGCATACCGAGGACCCGCCACCTCGTAAATCAGCTGGAAAAAACTAGTCGCAAACGACGAAACGTACGCTTTAGCTGCTTAGTCAGCTAGACCTCACACCCTGCTGTCTGTGGAGGGGCTCAAAGTCGCAAGACTGAGATGAGTGAGGTAAATTACACAGAATCGTGTCGGGCAGGGTCACTTTGCTCGAAGCTAAAACCAAGGTGACTCGTCCTTTACCAGCCCGCCGGTTGGCGTGTACGGGATCAAATCAAACAGCCAGGCTAAGTATGTAGAACTATCTGTAGAGTACTTGCGGACGCGGGTTCAATTCCCGCCGTCTCCACCAACAAAACAAAAAGCTCACCCCTTGCGGGTGGGCTTTTTGTTTTGGTAGTGACACTGTGGAATCGAATCCGCGTCCGGTACGGGCGCGGGGTGGAGGGCGTTAAACAAACAGCACCTGCGTGCTGTTTGTAGCCCGGAGCGGCATTCGCTTGCAAGCGAATGTGCGGCCTGCAAGGCCAATTCCCACTACTGACGACACCCTCGCGGTGTCGTTTTTGTTTGATGATTGGATATTGAACTAATATTCGCCGCAGCTAAATTCGAGCGAACTCGACGATCCTCTCGGTTTGGATAGAAGGCACCACCCAAACATCATTGGCCGCCATTTTGGCTGTGATTTCCTGGAACATGTCGAAGCGCTCACCACGAGCTTCGTCCGGCCCCTGTACAGGGAACAGCACTTGCTCTGGCAACAAACGTAGCGACCGTAACTTATTTACCTTGCCCAGCCACGCCCATCCATGATCGTAGATTTGCGCAGGGTCTTCATGCGCCAGATACAAAGGTTTAATCGCCTTTACTGCTCGCTCAGCCTCACGATGCACAAAGGGTAGCTTTGCATGGTATGTAGTTACATCGCCAAGCATCTCGGGCTGATATTGCTTGTTCAACTTCGCATCCACCAACACCTTGCGCACAGTTTTATCAAGCAACTGCTGTTCGTGATAGGCCTTGGTCGCGAAATTGCGTTCCACATAATGACCAAACAACTCATCCAGTTGCTGTGCGGGATCATCTGCCAGCACCACGCGCACATTGTCAAAACGCATCATCGCTTCGCGCTGACGAGTGAGTTCGCCAAACAAATGACGTGCAAGCTCCACATCCATCGTGCGATCCGGCTGGTGAGCGAGCCAATTGCGGATGCGTTTCAACTCCTGCTTAAAATCATTGGTCGCACGGCGATATATCCCCGAATCCAGTTCTTCAAAAAAAGCCGTGATACGACGGACACGCGCCAACAATTTAAACTCGAAGAAGCCCGCATCGGGACACAACATCACAATGCCCACATTGGCAAATTCGCCGGTTTCCAGATATGGGAGGAAACGGACGATAGCGTACTGACACGCGTATTTTTTCATCTCGCTACCCTCCAAAAATCGTTTTTCATAAATCGCCTCAAAAACTCACGTACTTCGTCGCGGTTAAAACTGGTGGGAACCCCATTATCCACCAACCACCATTCGGGAGGAACATTATCGCAAGCAGGATCGAATTCGGCAAACGCAGCCGCCAAACGGTCTCGGTATGTTTCGCGGTCTATCAAGTCATCAAAGATCGCCATCAAACTTTCATGAAAAACATGCAGTTCTGCAAATCGTTGCGGGTCAAAATCATTATCGAATGCCTGGTTATGATCAATGACAGTCAGCCTTGAATGCTGCAAATCCCACAACAAATTGGGATTACCGCCTCTTTCGGTCAAGGTTCGATCTGCGTTATGAATCCACCAATCAAATAGCACCACATCTTTTCGAGTCCGCACATCCACTTGAGGTAGATGAGACATTGAAAATTCCTGCACGTGCGGCAGCGCCTTGGAACCAAAGGCCAGCCCGGCACCCAGCTCATTGGCATCATCCCTGCCGCACCACTTGATCAACTCCTGCGGCACCTCGACGATTTCAAAGTCCGCAATAGGCAGGCCAAAGCTACGTGCCAGCCGACTACCCACATACTCAGCAATCAAGCTTTGTTTACCTGCACCATGACCTTTGACAAAATAGGCCTGCCCATCCTCGCAACGACAATAGAACGGCTTGGTGATTCCCTGGATAGAGCGGTCGAGAATCTCAACAATCTGGATAGCCAACATATCCTCCTGCATTCATCTCATATCGCACACGCACAACCAAATCCACGCCTAAAAATGCGCAACCGATACTTTAAGTTTTCTCTCACAATCGCCCCGCTTCCAAAAAACTGAAGTATCCAG
>JANLID010000360.1 GCA_024654105.1 Gallionella sp.
CGCGCGCGGGGAGAGTTTCTTCAAGGCAAAGCACGGCAACGAATGGGGCTGCGCTTCCTGCCATACCGAAAACCCCGCAGCATTGGGCAAGCATGCCAAGACCGGCAAGGCCATCGATCCGCTCGCGCCGTCTGCCAATGCAGAGCGCTTCACCAGCCCCAAGAAGGTGGCGAAATGGTTCAAGCGCAACTGCAACGATGTGCTGGACCGTGCCTGCATGCCGCAGGAAAAAGGTGATGTGCTGGCCTATCTGCTTGCCGTCAAAAAATAAGGAGATTGCCATGTCGATTCATAAACAGAAAACTTTCCTGGCGCTTGCTGTTGTCTTGTTGGCGATGGGTGCAGCGATGCCTGCTGCGCAGGCAGATAATGACAGCGGCAAATACGGCGGCGAAAATAGCGGCAAACCGCTTCAGCCCGCACAAACCAACGCCAAGTTTCAGCAGGAATGCTCCACCTGCCACATCGCTTATGCACCAGGGCTGTTGCCCGCCGAGTCATGGCGCAAGGTCATGGCCGGGCTGGATAAGCACTTCGGCTCGGATGCCTCGCTGGATGCCGAAGACAACAAGGAGATCACCGCATTTCTGGTGAACAACGCCTCCAACCGCTGGAGCTCTCAGTCGGCGCCGCTGCGGATTACCGAATCCGCATGGTTCAAGCGCAAACACGATAGTCGCGAAATTAATCCGGCAATCTGGAAGAACCCGCAGGTGAAGAGTCCGGCCAATTGCGGGGCTTGCCACCCGCGGGCGGATCGGGGCAATTTTGACGAACATGAAATAAGAATGCCCAGATAAAAGGAGATCATCATGATTCAGCGTATTTTAGTTTGGGATGTACCGACGCGGGTTTTTCACTGGCTGCTGGTGTTGTCATTTAGCGGGGCGTTCCTGACTGCGGAATCGGAGCATTATCGCGATATTCATGTGGTGCTCGGCTACACCCTGCTGGGCTTGATCGCATTCAGGTTGCTGTGGGGATTTATCGGCACACGCTATGCGCAGTTCCGCTCATTTCTGTTCAAGCCCGGCGAGATAGTGGCTTATGTCCAGTCGCTGCTTAAAGGCAAGCCTGCGCATTACGCCGGGCATAACCCGGCGGGAAGCGTGGCGATCTGGCTGCTGCTGGGGCTGGGAATCTCATCCGGCGTGACCGGGGTGCTGTTGTTTCAGGATGTCGGCGGCGATACGCTGGAGGAACTGCATGAGCTCGTATCCAATGTCATGCTGGCCGTGGTATTGATCCACATCGCCGGTGTCGTGGTAAGCAGCTTGATGCACCGCGAGAATCTGGTACGCTCCATGATTACCGGTTTCAAACGGGTGCCCGGACAAAAGTCTTTCGTATCCGCCGAACCGGATCAAGGTATCCGTCGCTCATATCTCTGGCTGGGTGTCATAATGCTGGCCGCTGTCATGGCATTCTGGGTCGGTTATCCGGCCACCGGGCTGGTGACGCCAAGCGCGGATACGGCGCAGGCCGAACAGCACGATAACGATTGATGATATTTAATTCACGGGGGAATGATGCGCGTACTGGTGGTTGAAGACGACGCCCTGCTGGGCGATGCGATTCAGGCTGGCTTGAAGCAGTCCGGCTTTGCCGTGGACTGGATAAAAGATGGCGTTTCGGCAGAACAGGCTCTCACCACCGAGCCTTATGCGGCGGTGGTGCTGGACCTGGGCTTGCCGCGCCTTTCCGGGCTGGAGGTGCTGCGCCGGTTGCGCAGCCGCAATGTCTCGACGCCGGTACTGATCCTGACCGCGATGGATTCGGTGGATGACCGCATCAAGGGACTGGATGCCGGTGCGGACGACTATCTGATCAAGCCGTTCGACATGGATGAGCTGGCGGCGCGGCTGCGCGCGCTGATTCGCCGCGCCAGCGGGAAGACTGATCCTTTGCTGGAGCTCGCCGGAGTCAAGCTCGATCCCGCCGCCCATCGTGTGCTGTACCGCGACAAACCGGTCGAGCTTTCGGCCAAAGAATTCGCGCTGCTGCACGCCCTGATGCTCAATGCGGGGAAAGTGCTGTCGCGCGCCCAGCTCGAAGAACAGCTTTATGCGTGGGGCGACGAGATCGAAAGCAATGCGGTGGAAGTATATGTCCATCATTTGCGCCGCAAGTTTTTCCCTGGGTTGATCGAAACCATACGCGGCGTCGGCTATCTGATGCCGCGCGACAAGGTTGCCTGAAATGCCCAGCCGTCTATCACTGAAGCGGAGACTGCTTTTGTTGGCGCTGGCCTCCACTATCGTGGTGTGGGTCGGGGCAGCCTTGCTGACTTACCACAATACACGCGAAGAAGTTAATGAACTGTTGGATGCGCATCTGGCGCAAGCTGCATCCCTGCTGGCGGCACAATCCCAACACGAGCTTACCGAAATTGAAGGCAGCGACATCTCGCAGCTGCACGACTATTCAATTACTGTCGCGTTTCAGGTGTGGGAGGAAGGAAAAGTATTGCGCCTGCATTCGGCCAATGCGCCCAGATTTCCGCTGAGCAAACTCGAACAGGGGTTCAGCGACACCGTGATCGAAGGGAAAAAATGGCGCGTTTTCAGTTCTTGGGACAGCCCGCACAAAATTTTTTTGATTCATGTCGCGGAGCTTGCGAGCGAGCGCGAACATGCGGCGGACACGATTGCCTATAATTTGCTGTTGCCGCTGTTGTTCTCCCTGCCATTGCTGGCAGTCTTGCTGTGGGTTGCAGTGACGCGCGGCCTGCGCCCGCTCGACAAGCTGGCTCGCGATGTGGAACAGCGCGAGCCGGACAATCTCGCCGCACTGGATGCATCGTCCGCGCCGCGCGAAGTAGTGCCGCTGATCGAACGGCTTAATCGTTTATTCATGCGCATTGATGCTTCCATGCAAAAAGAGCGTCGATTTACCGCAGATGCCGCGCATGAATTGCGCACCCCGGTGGCCGCGATCAAGGCGCAGGCACAGGTGGCACAGGCTGCTACCGGCGCCGCTGAACGCATCCGCGCCATCGACAACGCGATTCTCGGCTGCGACCGCGCCGCGCATCTGATTGACCAGCTATTGACCCTCGCCAGGCTCGATGCGCTGGATGACAATACGGCAGAGCCATGCCCGCTCAGGGGAATCGCATCCGGAGTCATTGCCGAAATTGCGCCGGCTGCGCTTGAAAAAAACGTACGGATCGAGTTGCCGGAAGGCAATGAGGCAGCAGTGCGCGGCAATTCTGGGCTGCTGCGGATATTGTTGCGCAATTTGATTGACAACGCTGTACGCCATACACCACCCGGCACAGTCGTGCGGGTCAATGTCGTTAATCAGCAGGGTGCGATCTGTCTGTCAGTGAGCGATAACGGCCCTGGTATTCCAGAACAGGAACGAGAGAGAGTGATGGAGCGTTTTTATCGCCCGCCAGGCACGCAAGCCAGCGGCAGCGGTTTGGGGCTGTCCATCGTCAAGCGCATTGTCGAGATTCATACCGCCGCATTGCGTATCGCGTCGCCGGATGACGGAAACGGGCTGAGGGTGGAAGTCACTTTCAAATCCTGATGCTTGCGGTAGCCGGCCGGATTAAATTTCGTTGGGCGTTTTCCGATTATTGCCATTTTTGTTGATTCGGTGCGAATTGAAATTTCGCTCCGTTCGCCCAGTTCAATGTTTTCCCGCTACAGCAATTATTCCGCACCTTATCAGGTGCCGAAACGTGTTTCGACCCGAACCCCGATTTCCCTCAGCAGCGGAATGGGCAACGTGCCGCCAGCGCAGACGATGACGACATCATTGGGAATTTCCATCGGTTGCCCGTTATATTCCAATAGGACACTATTGTTCTTGATTTGGGTGACTTTTGTTTTCATCAGTACCTTGATCCGGCCGCTCTGCTCCGCCGCCTTGATGCGTTCCCGGTTCTTCGGCTTTGCACCGCTGAAGACCTCACTGCGGTGCGCGAGCGTCACCGTCGTGCCCGACTCTGCTGCCAGCGCAAGCGCTGCCTCAAGTGCAGAATCGCCGCCGCCGACCACCAGCGCATGATTGCCTTGATACTGACTCGGGTCGATCAGGCGGTAGCACACTTTCTCCAACTCTTCACCGGGGGCATCCAGCTTGCGGGGGGTGCCGCGCCGCCCAACGGCGAGCAACACGCTTCCGGCGGTGTATTGCCCTTTAGGCGTCGTGACGATGAACTTACCGTTTTCATGACGAAGCGAGTCCATGCGCTCATTGAAGTTGATCTTGATGCCGGTCTTCCGAGCCACTTCTTCCCATAATTCGATCAGCGCTTCCTTGCTGATTTCAGTCAGCTTGATCTTGCCGATCTGCGGCAGGATCATCGGTGCGGTCATCACGATTTTTTGGCGCGGGTAATGGAGCGCGGTTCCCCCGATAGCGCTTTCCTGCTCAATGGCAAGGTAACGCAGGCCGGCTTCCTGCGCCCCCAAAGTGGCGGAGATTCCGGCCGGCCCGGTGCCGATGATAATTACGTCGTAATCTGTTCCGGTGACATGCCGCTTTTTGATACTCGAGATGGCCTGCTTCCCTTGTTCCACCGCCTTGCGGATGAGCCCCATACCACCAAGCTCGCCAGCAATGAACAAGCCCTCGATGTTGGTTTCAAAATTGGGATAAACAAACGGTATGTCGACGCCGCGTTTCTCGGTGCCGAAAACGAGGCGAATCGCGCCGGTCGGGCACGAAGCCGCGCAGGCCCCGTGCCCAATACAAACAGAGGGGTTAACAAAAACCGCCTTGTTGCCGATGACGCCAAGAGCTTTCTCCGGGCAGGCGGCAGCACAGGATGCGGAGCCCACGCAAATGGCAGGGTCGATCATCGGGTGTAGCGATGCCGGTTCGGTGAGTCCCGAGGTTACAACTTCCTGCCATTTGTTCTGATCTGCAATGGAGCGTTTTTTCTGCTTGAGCAGATAAGTGGCGATGACAACGCACATCGCGCAAAGTGGTATCAGATAAAGCGCATAGTTAGGTGATTCTGGCATTTTTAGTTGTGCGCGGCTGCGTCCATATTTGGTGGGCGGATGTTAATGTAAAACAAGAACCGATGCCACTTTCAGTTTTTTTCCAGCCGGTTCTCAGTGGCAGGTGGCGCACTTAAGCATCTATTAAGCTTGGCCTGATAGCCTGATAA
>JANLID010000384.1 GCA_024654105.1 Gallionella sp.
TCTATCAGTTCCTTGCGACTGCGCCTGAAAATCAAATCCAACAGAATTCCAAGTTGGAAACCAGCTAAAATCACCCACCGATACCGCTGACGAAGCAAAGTTTCTACGACCGTTCGGGCTGAGGTATCGAAGCCTCGTTGTTTCGTAGCCGTTCACCCTTCGATACCTCAGGACGAACGTGCTACTTAATTCGTGCCGGATCAATAGTTCCCGCGCCACGGCACCGACTCTTTGGCCCGCTTTCACCCAATTTACCGCCAGTTCCTTGGATACGGCCGTGCAGTTCTGCTTCGGAAGCCGAAATTTCGGGGGAAGCTCACAACCCGGCGCAAAGAAATATCACTTCTTCATGAATATTTTTTTCACTAGCTATATATCAGTTTAATATCAATATGTTATAATGATACGAGAGGTATACTAGGAAGTTTTATTTCGAAAACAACAGTTTCTGCAATTATGGAACCCCAGTCAATTCATTGGCTTAGTTCTGGCACGCTTGTTGCTAATATAAAGAAATTGAAGTCTGCATCTTGGTTCAAGTGGTCCGCCATGAGGTTTGGGCCTGCATGGGAGCTCGACCCGGATCAATAAATCTTTTCTTGAAAGAGCGCTATGTCAAACGATTTGTTATCTAGAGCAGGCCGCGTGGAAAGAAACAGCACAATCGGAATTATAGCGATATCGCTGGTCGCTTTGCTGGTGGAATATATTGGTTTGATCGAATCGATCGCGAGGAGTACGGGTACGGGTGTCGGGCCGTTGATGTTCGTTTTTGCCGTTGTCTTGAATCTTGGGTTGGTCTTGTACCAAGTTAAAGCAGGTAAAGCGATCAATAAATTGCGCAATCGACCCTATCTATAAAGGACACGGTAATGAAGCTAACCGATGAAATGAAAAACGTGCTGAGGATAGGCGGAGATCCTGCAATTGTTACTTACCTGACAACCTCGACAATTAGCGGGAAGTGCAATATTCATTTGCAACCCTACACGGACATATATGGTGACGATTTCATTCTGATGCCGGATTTATTCGCCCAGAAAACAAAGGTCAACCTGAACGAGAACCGGGTAGGTCTTCTCACCATTGCTAATCCACGCAATGGTGCGACATGGGCGTTTCGCGGTCCATGTAATGTATTCCAATGGGGTCATCCTCCCAAGTTCAATTTTCATGGCCTAGCCGCCGGTGAAGTTCTTGAGAAGTGGGGCGACTGGAACTCACTCGAAAAACTGGATGTCGTTGATGAAGATATTCGGCCGAAGGCCATCTCCCAGCGGGGTGTGATCGTGATCAAGGCTGACGAGGTCTACGAATACCATGCTTCAGAGTCGGGCAAACAAATCCTTTGATTGGGGGGGAAAGACGTCATGAAAATGAATGAAGAGATGCTCAATGCACTTCAAAGTGTAGGATCCGGAGGGGTCGTTGTCCACTTGACTACCTGCAGTGCAGATGGTGTTTCCAACGTGGTTGGCGAACGGTTCGTTGCATCGTACGGCGATGAACACATTGTTATCGCCGACATGTTCGCCCAAAAAACGAAGGTTAACCTAAACGAAAATCCCGTGGGCATTATCACGGTGGCGCACCCGACAAAGGCGCGCTACTGGGCCTTCCGCGGGCCCTGTACCATCATCATGTGGGGAGAGGACGATGATTACGATTTCCATGGTGTCAAGGCTGGCGAAGTATTGCGTGAATGGGGAGATTGGGCGACCAAGGAACCACCCTCTGAGGTGCCCCCTGATATTCGTCCACCGGCTCTTTGTCAAAGAGGGGTAATCACACTGAAAGTCGATGACGCTTACAGTTGGTTTCCCAACGAGTCGGGCAAAAAGATTCTTTAACAAAATACAACGATAGGGGGAAAGTAAATGTCCACGCTAACACCGAGAATGATGAACTGGCTGGCACGTTTCGGCGCGCACATCGCTACGGCATCCAAGTCCGGCTATCCGACCACGATCGTGGTGGAGAGCGCGACCATCGAGGAAGGAAAATACGTTACATATCAACTTACCGATGCGCAAAGAGATCAAATCGCGGCCAATATAGCGGAAAATCCATACGTCGCCCAGGCGCCGCATGCGATTGCCGCAATTCGAGCTGCCTATCAGTTCAAAGGCTCGGCGACACTTGAAGGAAACTCCCTCAAGGTTGAGATCAAGGAAATCTACTGCACCAAGCCTGGGCCAGAAGCCGCGCTCAGGCTGGATGTACTCGGCATGGATCAGGTAATCAAGTTCGAGGAAAGTCGCTGGAGAGATGTTGGTCCGCCAAAGTAGGCTGTCCATAAAGTGTCTACACCCTGAAATCTGAACGCGAACGGAGTCGAACAATGGCCATATTGGAAAAGAAACAGATATCTGGTTTCATCAGCCCGAGGTGGATGAAACCCAGATGCGTCCGGTACTGGGAAATTGGTGCCATACCCGCCATATTGGGCCTGTGGATGCCAGATTTTGTTGGGCAGTACGCGCTAAAAATGGCCGGCAACGATAACTACGCATTCCCTCCGCTTCTAACCTATGTCGGAGCTATCTTCCTATTCGCGGCGTGTGCTCATGCAATTGAAAATATGGGCACTCACTATAAGCTGGTGATGGTCGCTGGATGGAGCGCGATCACCTTGGCTGTCCTCAGTGTACTGATTCACTGGGCGCTGAAACCCGGTGATTATGAGTTGTTCGCAGGTCTGGTTCTCTGCATCGGACTGTGCGCCTATGCAGCGACGATGATGTTTTATTTTACGATTTCCAAGGCAGCTGAGATCGGGATGGAAACCCGGATGGAGAATACTCGCAAGGCCGTCATGATTCTGAGCCACGCTGCCCTTGCGGTTGGAGCTCTATCAGTCGTTGCTGCCTACCTGGAGTCGTCGCTCTGGATTCCCCTGTTGCGCGCGGCTGTCGTTCTGTTCAGCATCGCCTGGATCAGTTGTCGCATAGGCGTCTATTTTTTCAAGGAAGACAAATCCATAGGGGTCACTTTTGTCAAGCCACCCGATGAGCAGTTCTGGATCTAGCCGGGGAATGTTGAACAGGACCAAGTGGCGATGATTAGCCCTATCTCAGTGTGATGAAGAGAGGATTCCCGGAGGCATTATGACCGATGCAGCAAGTTTGGCCAGCCATGACCCAGTCGTCAAGCGCCTGCCCGTGGTTAAACGACAGGATTCGCTCCCATGGATGATTCCCGAGTATTGCGAGGCGTGCGCTGACTGTGTGAGCGCCTGCCCTGTGTTCGGGCTGGAAATGTGGGAAACCGAGGATTCGGATTACAGTATTCCTTGGCTCGCCAACCCGGATGTCTGCATTGGCTGCGCCAAGTGCGAGGAGGTCTGCACGTGGGGTGCGATCAGCATGACCTCCTTTGTGGCGGGCGCGCGCGAGCGGTTGTTCACGAAGAGACCTTATCGCCTCTCAAAAGAACTGGCAAGCCGAGAATACTGCCTGCACAGCAATGTGAATGAAAAAGTGGTTGTCGTCGCCTGCATCGACTGCGAGCTGTCATTGGATGGAGTACTAAGAGAAAAGCGTGACAATTGCTACGTCCTCCGCAATGCCGGCAACATGATCTCGGATTGCGTGATCAGGTCGTTGGTGCTGGCAATTGACGTACTCGGCGCGAAAGAGATAATATTGATCGGTCATAGCAAGTGTGAGTTACGACACACCAAGACGAAGGAGTTGCGTGAGGTGTTGGCGAGTAGGGTTGGCGATAAGTCGCTCAATGTGCTCGGCAAACCATTTAACAAATGGCTGCAGATCGCTGTCGACCCGGTCTTCCATTTGAAGGCCCAAGAAGAAATGCTCAGGAAATCTGAACTAATTCCTGGTGGGATTAAGATCACGGGGCTGATTTACGATGAGTACAATGAAAAATTAGTGCGTGTTTTTGGTCCGGAAAGCCATCCCTGATCCGATGATGTACTGCTTGCTCAGCAGAGCTATTCTGGTACGGTGAAACGCATTTGCAATGCGCATACAAACGGAGATGACGCTGTGATAGATAATCTGGAAGTGGTCAAGGCCAAATTAACCATATTGGTTGACAACTCGATCATGGAACTGATTCCAGATAGTGATATGGTGAAGCGGAGATCGGGGCCAAATATGAGCTTCCTTGCCGAACACGGTTTTTCTGCTTTGATCGAAACTGAAGATGAAAAAGTCCTGATCGATACCGGCGCAACGGGGATTGCCCTTGAGCACAACCTGAAACTACTCGGTATCACGATGGACGATATCGACGTGGTTGTCTTCTCGCACGGCCACAGTGACCATACTGGTGGAATCGGTAAAGTGACGGGAAGAATTGTTGCGCACCCAGACTCGTTCCTGCAACGCTACCTCGCACCGAATGAGAAAACCAGCTACGAGCTAACCGCCCCAGCACCTGATCCGGACAAACACCAGATTGAGTTCCACAGGGGAGCCACCAAGCTGGCGAAGGGGATCATCTCCACCGGCGAAGTTGAGCGTATTCATGCTTGGGAGGAACTATCCATTTTCAAGATCATGAAGAATGAGAAACTGGAGAATGACCGGGTTCTTGATGACCAAGGAATCGTCATCAATACGGCGAAAGGTTTGGTCGTGATCCAGGGGTGCAGCCACGCAGGAATCATCAACACGATTGAGGCGGCGAAATCACTTACCGGTATCGATGAGGTTTAGTGTGTGATAGGAGGTTTCCACCTCATTGGTCCGGCTGAGAAAAAAATTGGGAGGACGATAGAGGAGTTCAAGCGGCTGGGGGTACGAAAAATTATTCCTATTCACTGTACAGGCTTTGAGGGAATCAAGCAGATTTCTTCCCAGATGCCGCAGAGCTTTGAATACTGCACGGTTGGATGTGAGATCAACTTCTGAGTAGGGTATGCCACCACAACGACCGTGGAAAACGTTGACGCTGCACCGCCGCCTGAGCAACGAAAATATCACCATCGCATAACGAATGGCGGCTTTCAATTTTTCAGGGGATCCGGCGAATGACCGCTCCCATTTCTTGCCACCGGCGGCTGGACACCGAGCTGCCTGATGCAGTTAGCATACCCTCCATCTGCAATGGATTTTCAAGACCGGTCACCCGCAAAACCTCGTGCGCCACGCGGCTGCGCGCTTGGCCCTGACCGACGTCTGCATTGCGCCTAGATAATATTAAGAACATAATAAATTGTTTCAGACGATGTCATGCTGAAAGCGAATGCCGTTGTCGTGGGTGAGTTCAATTTTATTTTTTGGGGTGTATGATGTCAGCCAGCAAGATTTGCGTTGTGGTAGTGTCAGGTTCTCTTGAGCGTTTGCAGATGGCGGCGATGGTTGCCTCAGTTGGCGCAGTGAGCGGTCAAGAGGTGATTGTTTTTCTTTCGATGAATGCCTTGCCTTACTTTGTCAAAGGCAATACTTCGAAAGCGCCGCATGAGGGCGATATGGGCAAGTTGATGGCGGGCAAGAAGGTGCCCGAGTTCAAGACCCTGTTCGAGCAGGCGGTTGAGCTTGGCGATGCCAAGATTTTCCCGTGCTCCATGGCGATGGATGTACTCGGTATCGAACAGGATGGACTGGAAGGCTATCTAGGAAAGGCGACTGGGCTGACCAAATTTCTTCACGATGCGCAGGACGGTCAGGTTTGGACTTTTTGATAGTTGGAGAATACAAGATGACGGAGAAGAAAATTGTTGATGGACGCGGAAGCTTTTGTCCTGGCCCGCTGATGGAACTGATTGTGGCACTGAAGTCGTCCCAGATTGGCGATGTGCTGGAGGTGTTGTCAACTGACAAGGGTTCTGCGGACGATATTCCGGAGTGGCTTCGCAAGGTAGGCCACGAATACATTTCGACGACTGAATCGAATGGAGAGTGGCATATCACGATACGAAAGACGAAGTAGGGAACTTTGTAGCAATAACTAACAGGGAGGGAAATATGAAAAAGATATTGATTGTTGGTGGCGGCATGGGCGGCACAATACTGGCGAACAACATGGCCAGGCGATTGACCAATGAACTCAAGACCGGCAAGGTTCGTATCACGATGCTGTCGGCCTCCGAAAAACACATGTACCAGCCCGGCTTGCTTTACTTGGCAGTGGGCAAGATCACTCCCGATGAATTGTACCGAGACCAGGCCAGCCTGCTTGAGCCGGGCATTGAGTTTCACGTCGATCCGGTCGAGGAATTTAAGCTCGACAACAACCAGGTCAAAACCAAGAGCGGCAAGACCTTCGATTACGACTACATGGCCATCGCCACCGGCTCGCGCATGTTCCCGGAAGGCATCCCCGGCATGGTGGAGGGCGCGGAGACTTTCTACACCGAAGAGACTGCGCTGAAAATGTTCAAGCGCCTGCAATCGTTCGAAGGCGGAAAAGTGGTCATCACCGTCGGAGTGCCGCACAAGTGTCCGATGGCGCCGCTGGAAATCATTTTCATGCTGCACGACTATTTCAAGGATCGCGGTCTCGCCGACAAGGTGCAACTGCATTACACCTATCCGATCGGGCGCGTGCATAGCCTGGAAAACGTCGCCAAATGGGCGGCACCGGAAATGGACAGGCTCGGCATCAAATACGACACCTTCTTCAACATCAAGGAAGTGGACGCAAAGAACAAAGTGCTGCGCAGCGAGGAAGGCGTCGAAATCAATTATGACTTGCTCATCACCATTCCTACCCATAAAGGCATGGAGGTGGTGGAGAAGAATGGTCTCGGCCAGAATGGCTGGATACCGACCAACCGCACCAAGCTGAACATGGAAGGCCGCGACAACGTATTCATCCTCGGCGATACCACCAATATTCCGATCAGCAAGGCCGGTTCCACCGCGCACTTCGAGGCAGACACGCTGGGCGAGAATCTCGCCGCCATGGTCAAGATAGGTATACCGGTGCGCGAGTACGATGGCAAGGTGTTCTGCTTCATTGAGGTCGGCAAGGATCGCGCGACTTATGCGATGTTTGATTACAAGAACCCGCCCGACCCCAAGTCGCCGACCAAGGCGGTGCATTGGTTCAAGATGGCCTACAACAAGCTCTACTGGATATCCGCGCGCGGACTCCTGTAACGTGGAGGTGTGAGATGAATACAGAAACCAAAGATGAAAAGGCCGTCATGGATTATGAGCTTGAGCGCGTAATTGCAGCGGCGCGGGATTCATTGACCGATGAAATGGTCGGACGTCTCGCCGGTTCCGCCGCCGAAGCGCTTGATCTGATTGATAAGGCAGGACGATCCGGGCTGAGCAAAGCGATTCCGGCGCTGGCCGAGATGGTCAACAACGGCGATCTTGAACGACTTTCGCAACTTGCTCGCGTCTACCATGCAGCGCAGGATGCGCTTACCGATGAAATGGTCGGACGCATCGCAGAAACGTTGGGCGAAGGAATGTCGCTGCTCGATCGAGTTAACCGCAGCGGCTTCTGGCGGCTGGTGGAAGTGATGGAGAGTCTCGAATCCACTGGCGCGCTGGAGCGCATTGCCAGCAGCTTGCCGCAATTGTTGGAACGTCTCGATATGGTGGCTGGATTGCTGACCTGCGTGGAAAGCGCGGCGCAAAAGACTCAGGCTCAACCGGCTGCTGGTGGTATCGGCAGCCTGTGGAAGATCATGACGGATGAGAAAACAGTGCGCTCACTCCAGTTCTTGTTGAACACGAGTGAACAATTGCAGGAGCATTGCGCAAAACCAAAGTGAGATTGAAATTTGAATCAAATCGGGATAGGGGCGGCCAGTATACTGGCCGATCCCCTCCCACACCACCCGGCATGCGGGTCCGCACCGGGCGGTTCGAGAAGTTGAGGTCATGAGAGTCGAGGCACGCCAAGACTCTCTCGTAAGCGCTTGCGAAAGCAAGGCTTGCCCTGCGCTCTCCATGTCATGGCGCGTGCAGTATGCTTCATCGCTGATCTCTTGGGAGGCGGCTTCACCGTCCCTTGCCGTGTGACCCGCCCCACAGTTGCGGGCATCTGATGCCGTGCACTCTTCATCGTCATGGTGGTTTAACGCTCCTTCTCGTTCGGCCCTTCGCCCAGACTGCGGCTACTACGACCTCTGCTGACTTCTCGCTCCGGCTTGCGCCGTCGCCCTTTCAGGCATAAGGCGATATCTCCCCAAGTAAGAACGCAATCCTTCCCCGCACAACCGCCGGATTTACGCCGCCTGATCCTTGACCACAACAGCTTCGCGGTTCATTGCCCGCTCGCCCTGATCGGCGCCGCCTTCTATCCGGTTCTTGTTCATCGGCTCGCGATTTCGCTCCACACAACGGCAAGGGGGTATTGGCGGGGTTATTAATTGTACTGTGTTATTAAACTCTCATTGCCCGCACGAACATTTTGCCGCAGCAGGGGCATTGCGTAAGGTTTCGGGCGATGGCTCGTGCCAAGCGGAAACGCACGGTGGCGATCGACCACGGGATGTGCCGCTGCATCGGAGCGAGTCCCGCGCGGGCGGAAGCCTTCGGGTACGGGAGGCGCTTTGAGTCGAGCGGCGTTTTTTTTAGCCCCGGACAGCCGCTCCAGCATCAGGAAACCATAAGCTGCGATACACAGGCTTGCGTGATGATGGAAGCCCCGCCAATTGCGCCCTTCGTAATGCCCCAGACCGACCTCCTGTTTGAGTTCGCGGTAGTCGCGTTCGATACGCCAGCGCATTTTGACGATAGACACCAGCTCCTTGAACGAAATGCCGGCCGGCAGGGTAGACAGGAAATAGCGGGTAGGCTCAGCCTCCCCTTTGGGCCATTCGATGAGCAGCCACTCCTCGGCGCGGTGTTGATCGTCTTGCGCGGCGCTCACCCGCACCCGCGCAAAGCGCGAGGAAAGCGGCGCGTTCGTGCCTTCGCGCCAGGTAATCATTCGATAGTGGCTGGCAGGCAGTGCCTGCGCGAGTTCGCGCACGCCGATCGGCTGGTGGGCGGCGTCACGCCGCACGCGGGAGCGCGGCCGGCCGCGGCTTGGGTTCACCGGCGCCGCAGCGGGTTGGTGTTCACCCCACCACACCGCCGTCAGCGGACGGATGCCTACCGCGTAAGTCATGCCTCGTGCGGTCATCCGGTCACGCAACGCCGCTTCATCGCCATAACCCGCATCCATCAGTACAGTGCCACGCGGAATCCCGGCAGTAAGCGCTGCCTCGATCTGCGCCCAAGCAATTTCGCCTTTTGTCGCAAAAGCAATCCCTTCCGGTACGCCCGCACGCTTGCATCGCGGCTTGTCTTCAGTCCACTCGCGCGGCAGGTACAGCCGATAGTCCAACGGCAGGCTTCCCTCTGCTGTAGCCAGCGACAAACTTACCGCCACCTGGCAGTTGTCTGTCTTGCCCAATTGGCCGCAGTATTGGCGCGCCACACCGACCGAATGTTTGCCAAATTTGCGGCAGCCCGTGTCATCTATAATCCAGAAACAGGCCACCCGCCCCGCATCGCTCAGTGTCGGCACCACTTCACGCGCTACAGCCTCGAGTAACGCCGTATCGCTCCATTCGGAATCAGCTACCAGATGGTGCATCGATTGATGCGCCGAACGAACATCCTGCGGATGCACTCGCGCCGCCATTGGCTCCACGCTCTTGCGCTGGCCCGGCAACATCAGGCCTCGCAGATACCAGCGCGCTGGCGCGGCCCGATCCATATGCCCCAGAGACTCAACCATCACATCGCTGTAGCGTTCAAAGCGTGATTCCAGGCTGTTACCCATGACCCACCTCCTCGGTTGTTTGAAGATGTCGCGATAATGGCATATTTATAACACAGTACAATTAAGTGCAGGTCAATTGTACCCCCGCCTCTTCCGCAGACGCCTGATACTTCGCCGCAATCGCCACGCCGGGCACGCAGACAAGCTTCTCTCCGCAATACAGCAGTGGTAGCCGGTCGCGCTGCCAAGGCGGGACATAGTGTTCCTGCAGCAGGTTTTTCAGGGTGCGCGTCGCGGCGTTCGGCTGGGGACGCAGGGTTTCGCCGCCTTGCCGCAGGCGCAGCGTCACGGGCGCGCGCTGCAGTTTCGCAAGGCTGATGCCCCTGCCCTGCGCATGCTCGAAAACCAGGCGCGCGCTCAGCGCAGGCCAATCCAGTCCAGCTTCGCCGTGCCACGGCAACACCAGACTGCGGTCAAAATCACCCGGCACATGTAGCACATATACCCTACCCTGGTAGCGACGTACTTCCCATCCGCCATATTCAACGCACACTGCCGCATCCTGCCGCGCTCCGCAAAGTTGACGCAGCATATCGTCGAGTTGCACGGTTTGCGGCATTGGCGCACCGATGCTGTGCAGCAAATAGCGCAACAGGTTTTTAGCGCGGTTTGGGGAAAGGGATTGCAGGCGCGATATCTCCAAGCGGAACTCGTTATCCTCTTCCCTCTCCCCAACCCCCTCCCACGATGGGAGAGAGAGCGAATTTTGTGCATCCAGCCGCGCAAGATCATCAAGCAGTTCGCTCGCCTCGGCGAAATGCTGCGCGTTGCGCGTCAAGGTAGCGCGGTACGCGGGAAATTTTTCTTCCAGCAACGGCAGCATGCAGTGACGCAGAAAGTTGCGCGGGTAGCTGTCGTCGGCATTGCTCTCGTCTTCGATCCAGCGCAGGCCATGCGCTGCGGCGTAGTCGAGAATTTCCTGGCGCAAACAGTGCAATAACGGGCGCAATACGTTGGGTGAACCATCGCGCCGGGCGAGCAATGGCATGGCACTCGCGCCGCGCACCCCCGCGCCGCGCAGCAGTTGCAGCAGCAGGGTTTCGGCCTGGTCGTCGGCATGGTGCGCGAGCGCGACGAAATCCACCGACTGCTTGGCGAACGCCGCATGGCGCAGCTTGCGCGCCGCCGCCTCGATGCCGTGTGCGCGCAACGGGGCAATATCAACGTGTTCGATATGCAGCGTAATGGCGTAACTTTTGCAAAGTACGGCGCAAAAATCTACCCACGCGTCGGCGTTGGGGCTGATGCCGTGATGGACGTGCAACGCGGAGAGCTTCCACGAAAAACGTGGCGCGAGTTGGCGCAACAG
>JANLID010000020.1 GCA_024654105.1 Gallionella sp.
GAGCTTTTGCGGATTGGGTTTGAAGCGGTGATAACCCTTGATCGAATCCGGCGAAGGGAAGCGCGTGATGATGTGCGGGTTGCCCTGCTCCAGATCCCAGAAGTAGTGCAGGTTGCCGTTGGAGAGGATGACGAAGCGGCAATTTTGCGATTTCGCGTACTTGCGCGCCTGCTCCTTGCCGATCAGCGGATTTTTGTCTTCGGCCTTCGCTTCAAGCACCACAAGTGGAAAGCCAGATTCGTCGAGTAGCAGAAAGTCGATAAAGCCGTTCGAGGTGGTCTCGAAGTTTTCTCCCAGCGCATCGACGACCGCCCTTGTCAGCTTGACCTCGGGCTCAAGCACGATGTTGGCCTTGTCTTTGCCATCATCAAAAAAACGCCAACCTGCTTCCTCGAGCAGCTTGTTGAGTTTAATGCGTGCGCGGGCTTCTTTTGCGGCCATTTGTGCTTTCTTGCGTGTTGGAGCCGAATGCTATCACGAAGCAATTTCGATCTAATGGAAATACATTCACAATGCAGTTCTGCACCGTAGCCAGACATTTGCCTGAAAACCAAATCAGTCAAATGATGAGGTCATTTCAAACTTGATTGAATCAGCGTCAGCTTGTCCGCCCGCGACAAACTTTTGATCTCCATCTCGCGCTTTAACGCAGCGGACTTGTCGTCGCACTGTTCCACAAATATCAACTCTGCCGGAGTACGCCCCCGGGTGTATTTGGATGCCGTGCCGGCATTATGCGCCGCGATACGCTTGTCCAGATCGTTGGTGATGCCACAGTACAGGGTATCGTCGGCACAGCGCAGCAGGTAGCAGAACCAGCTCACCATCCCCTCTCCCTAACCCTCTCCCCGAAGGGGCGAGGGAATGCGGTTGCGGCGCAGCCATGCATAGGCCAGCATCAGCGCGATCAACAGCATCACCGCCGCATTGCCCCAGCGCACATACGGCGTGATGCCGTCATAACCCTGCGCCGTGCCAAGCAACACTCCTTCCCGGTGTTGCGGCAGTTGCTGCAACACCTTGCCGTCCGCACCGATGATGGAGGTCACGCCGGTGTTGGTGGCGCGCAGCATCATGCGGCCGGTTTCCAGCGCGCGCAGTTGTGAAATCTGGTTATGCTGCGCCGCCGCGTGCGAATGTCCGTACCATGCATCGTTGGTGAAATTGACCAGCAGCGTGGCCTGCGGCAGCGCGCGAATGATCTCTTCGCCGAACACATCCTCATAACAGATGTTTGCCGCCACGCGCTGCCCGGCGACATCGAGCGGCGCCTGCCGCATATCGCCGCGCGCCAGGTCGCCCATCGGAATATCAAGCACGCCGTTGATAAACCAGCCGAGCAGCGGGCGCAACGGAATGAATTCGCCGAACGGCACCAGATGCTGCTTGCGGTAGCGCTGCTCGTCCGCCGTGCCGAGCGTGAACACGCCGTTGTAGTAGCTGCCGTTGTTGCGCTCGAACGCGCCGATCAGGATGTCGCCGCCGTTTTTCCTGGCGTGGTCGCGTAGTTGCTCGACCAGTTCCGGCGGCACTTCGTGGCGCAGCAGCGGCAACGCGGTTTCCGGCAGGATGGTGAGGCGCGCCGGATTCTGCAGGGTCAGGCGGCGGTAGGTTTCCAGCGTGCCGGCCAGCGCGTCTTCGTTAAACTTGAGGTCCTGCGCGATGTTGCCCTGCACCAGCGCGACGCTGACCGGTTCGCCGTGCGGCTGCGCCCATGCGACGGTGCGCAATGCCGCGCCGCCGATCCATAGCATAGCGAGTATCGCCAACGTAATGCGCCCAGATGAAATTTGGGATCCGTTCGCCCTGAGTTTATCGAAGGGTGAACGTGCCACTTCGGCTGGCTCAGGGCAGGCTTCGACAAGCTCAGCCCGAACGGAATTTGAAATTTCTGGCTTTTTTCCTGCAACAGCACGCGCTTCGCAAAACATCCAGGCCAGCAAGCCTGCGCTCATCGCCGCAACCAGCGACACGCCGTACACGCCGAACAGCGGCGCGTAGCCCGCCAGCGGGCTGTCGCTGTGCGCATAGCCCAGCGTGAGCCACGGAAAACCGGTGAAGATCGTGCCGCGCAGCCATTCGAGCAGCACCCATGCGCCCGGCATGACCAATATGAGGCGCATCACCAGCTCGGCGCGCACACCGCGAGTTTCGCAAAAACGCGCCTGAGCATAACCGGCCAGCGCCGGAAACAGCGCAATGAACGCGGCGAACAGCAGTGCGGCTGGCAACGCCAGCAACAGCGGCATATTGCCGTAATCGTGCAACGCGACATAAATCCAGCCGATGCCCGCAACAAACAGCCCCAGACCGAAGCTGAAACCCAGCCACGCCGCCGCAGACGGCCTCTCGGCGCGGCTCCACAAGGCGAACAGTACGGCAAGCGCCAGCACCGGAATAATGAATATTCCGAACGGCGCGAAACCAAAGACGCACAGCAAGCCTGCGATAAATGCGACGAGCAAGAATTTTCGAGTTTTGGACATCAGGCTACCCAGCACGGAAGACGCGCGAAGAATAACCGATTCCTTCCGATACGGCATTTGTGATTAAATCGCGCCCTCGTTACCCGGGAACACCGCACACCATGGAAAAGATCCGCCTCTCAAAACGCATGTCCGAACTCGGCCTGTGCTCGCGCCGCGAAGCGGATGGCTATATCGAAAAAGGCTGGGTGGAAGTCGACGGTGAAGTCATCAGCGAACTGGGCAGCAAGGTCTATCCCACCCAGCAAATCGTCCTGCGCAGCGCAGCGCAAAATACCCAGCAGCAGCGCGTGACGATCCTGCTCAACAAGCCGATCGGCTATGTGTCCGGGCAGGCAGAGCATAATCACAAACCCGCCGTCACCCTGATCGACAACGCGACACACTGGGTGGAAGACCCGTCACCGCTGCGCTTCCATCGCAGCCAGTTGCTCGGTCTCGCCCCGGCAGGCCGCCTGGATATTGATTCGCAGGGTTTGCTGGTGCTCACCCAGGATGGCCGCATCGCCAAGCAACTGATCGGCGATGATTCCAAAGCGGACAAGGAATATCTGGTGCGCGTGCAGGGTACATTGAAGGGCACCGGGCTGGCTTTGCTCAATCAGGGGCTCAAGCTGGACGGGGAATATCTCAAGCCCGCCAAGGTGACCTGGCAGAACGAAGACCAGTTACGCTTCGTCTTGCGCGAGGGCAAAAAACGCCAGATCCGCCGCATGTGCGAACTGGTCGAACTGAACGTGACTGGCTTGAAACGCATCCGCATCGGCAGGGTAAAGCTGGGGGATCTGCCGGTCGGCCAGTGGCGCTATCTGGGCGAGAACGAACAGTTCTGATAGCTGCCTTAAAAATTGCTGCGGAGGATATCTGCGGCAATGCGCTATGGAGTCGCTGGTGCAGTTTTTGCGCGCTCGACCAGCAATGAATGCAGCCTGCGGCTATCCGCGCGCAACACGGTAAAAGTAAGGTTGCCGACGTGGATACGATCGCCGCGTTTGGGAAGTTGCCCGGCAGATTTCAGCACCAACCCGCCTACCGTGTCATATTCTTCATCTCTGAATTCCTTGCCAAGCGCCTCGTTGAAATCGGCGATCTCGGTGTCGGCTTTTACAAGCCATTTCCACTTGCTGTCAGGAATAATGTTGTCCTCATCCTCATCGAAATCGTATTCGTCCTCGATGTCGCCGACGATCTGCTCCAGCACATCCTCAATCGTCACCATGCCGGATATGCCGCCATACTCATCCGCCACCAGCGCGATATGGTTGCGGTTACAGCGGAAATCGCGCAGCAGCACGTTCAGCCGCTTGGACTCCGGCACGAATACCGCCGGGCGCAGCATGTCACGCACGTTGAATTCTTCCCCGGCGTAATAGCGCAGCAGGTCTTTTGCCAGCAGGATGCCGATGATGTTGTCCTTGTCGCCATCGATGACAGGAAAACGCGAGTGGGCAGTCTCGATGACAAAGGGAATGAATTTTTCCGGCGGTTCGCTGACGTCGATAACGTCCATTTGTGCGCGCGGGATCATGATCTCGCGCACCTGGCGCTCGGAAACTTGCAGCACGCCTTCCATCATGGACAGCGCATCAGCATCCAGCAGGTTGTTTTCGTAGGCGGAGTGCAACAGGTGAACTAATTGTTCGCGGTCTTCCGGTTCGCGCAGCAGAAACGCGGAAAGACGCTCTAACAGGCCGGGTTTGTTACTACTCTCGGGTAAATCCATTTGGTGATTAAGTTTCCTGATAAGGATCGGGGTAGCGCAATTTTAACATCAACCGGGTTTCCAATGCCTCCATCCCGGCGGCATCAGTTTCGTTCTCGTGATCGTGGCCTTGCAGATGCAGCGCGGCATGGATCGCGAGATGCGCATAGTGCGCAAGCAAATCCTTGTGCTGTTCGCGCGCTTCTTTTTCCACAATCGGTGCGCAGATCACCGCGTCCCCGGACAGCACGCCCGCATCGTCGTATACGAACGTCAGCACATTGGTGGCGCAGTCCTTGCCGCGATAGTTTTTGTTCAGTTCGCGTCCCTCCGCCTCGTCGACGATGCGCAAGGTCATGCGCACGTCGCGCTGCAACGCGGCCTTGCACCAGCGCCGCCACTGCGGGCGCGTCGGCAGGTGTGGTGCGGCACTGGCGTACTGTACTGTCAGAGAAAGTCTGGGCGATACAGTGTTATGCATTCTTTTGCTGTTCATAGCGCTCATAGGCCGTAACGATCTTCTGCACCAGCGGATGGCGCACCACATCTTCGGCGAGGAAGTCGCTGAAGGCAATGCCGCGTACCTCCTTCAATATACCGCGCGCCTCCACCAGACCGCTCTTCTGCCCGCGCGCCAGGTCGATCTGGGTGACATCGCCGGTGATGACCGCCTTGCTGCCAAAACCGATGCGGGTCAGAAACATCTTCATCTGCTCCGGCGTGGTGTTCTGCGCCTCATCGAGAATGATGAAGGAATGGTTCAGGGTGCGCCCGCGCATATAGGCCAGCGGTGCGATCTCGATCACGCCGCGCTCGAAAGCGCGGCTGACCTTTTCCACCCCCATCAGGTCGTACAGCGCATCGTTCAGCGGGCGCAGGTAAGGATCGACTTTCTGCGCCAGGTCGCCGGGCAGAAAGCCGAGCTTTTCGCCGGCTTCCACCGCCGGACGCACCAGCACCAGACGGCGCACCGTTTCACGTTGCAGCGCGTCCACGGCACAGGCCACGGCAAGATAGGTCTTGCCGGTTCCCGCCGGGCCGATGCCAAAAGTGATGTCATGTTCCTGGATGGCTTGCAGGTAGCCGTTCTGGCGCGGCGTGCGGCCGCGTATCTCGGACTTGCGCGTCATCAGCAGGGGCACGAAATCCTCCGGCGACTGCGAGTCGGCGCGCCATTTCATCGCCTCGATCAACCCGAGCTGCAAGCGCTCCAGCGTAATGTCGTGCTTCGCTTCGCGGTAGAAGTTTTGCAACACCTGGCGCGCCAACTCCGCCTGCGCGCCCTGCACATTGAAGTGCTCGCCGCGCCGCGCGATGCTGACTTCCAGCGCGATCTCGATCTGCCTCAGGTTCTCGTCCAGCACACCGCACAGATTGGCCAGCCGCGTGTTATCGACCGGCTCGAGAGAGAATTCCAACATTTCTTCACTCATGACTGGGTCACCACTTCGCCGCGCAACGTGTGCCTCACCACCCCGGTGATTTTCACATCGGCAAAACGACCAATAAGATCCGGGGAGCCGTGAAAATTCACCACACGGTTGTTGTCGGTACGCCCGGCCAGCTCCTGCGCATCCTTCTTCGATATGCCTTCCACCAGCACACGCTGCACCGTGCCGAGCATGGTCTGGTTGACCTGTTGCTCCAATTCGTCGATGCGCGCCTGCAACCGCGCCAGACGCGCCGATTTCTCTTCCGGCAAAGTGTCGTCGGGCAATTCGGCGGCGGGCGTGCCGGGCCGCGGGCTGTACACATAACTGAAGCTGACATCGAAGCCGACGTCGTCGATCAGTTTCATGGTCGCCTCGAAATCGCGCTCGGTCTCGCCGGGGAAACCGACAATGAAGTCGGATGTGATGCAGATGCCGGGGCGCGCGGCGCGCAACCGGCGCACGATTGATTTGTATTCCAATGCGGTGTAGCTGCGCTTCATCGCGGCGAGAATACGATCCGACCCGGACTGCACCGGCAAATGCAAATGGCTGACCAGCTTGGGTGTGGTCGCATACACATCGATCAGGCGCTGCGTCATTTCCTTGGGGTGCGAAGTCGTGTAGCGCAGCCGCTCTACGCCATCCAGCGCGGCAACGGCTTGCAGCAGCAAGGCAAAGTCCATTGTGTCGCCATCGTCGGTCGCTCCGCAGTAGGCATTCACATTTTGTCCGAGCAGGGTGATTTCCTTGACGCCTTGCACGACCAGTTCTTCTATGTCGCGCACCACGTCGGCAAACGGGCGCGATATTTCTTCGCCGCGTGTATAGGGCACCACGCAATAAGTGCAGTATTTGCTGCACCCTTCCATTATTGAGACAAAAGCGGCGCCGGATGCAGTTTGTGGCTGCGGCAAATGGTCGAACTTCTCGATCTCGGGAAAACTGATGTCCACCTGCGGTCGCCCGGTGTCGCGACGCGCCCGCAATAACTGCGGCAGACGATGCAGGGTCTGCGGACCAAACACCACGTCCACATAAGGTGCACGCTTCACAATTACCGCGCCTTCCTGGCTGGCCACACAACCGCCCACACCAATCAGCAAATCCGGCTTGGCCAATTTGAGCGGACGCACCCTCCCGAGGTCGGAGAACACCTTTTCTTCGGCCTTCTCGCGTATCGAACAGGTGTTGAACAGGATGACGTCCGCCTCTTCCGGTCTGTCGGTTCGTTCCATGCCCTCGCAGGCACGCAGCACATCCGCCATTTTGTCCGAGTCGTACTCGTTCATCTGGCAGCCGAAGGTTTTGATGTATAGCTTTTTGGTCACGCCAGGAGATTACTTTGAATAGTCGCCGCCGGGCTTCATTAAAACCTCGACATCGAATAACAGGCTGAATTTACGCTTAAATCCATGCAAAAAAGGTCATGCGTGATTCTAGCAAAAAAGCCCTGGCCCGCACAAAAAACTGTGCTACGATTCCGCCACTTGTTTTTTTGTTCAAACCGGTTCTCATGGGAGGAGAAAGTGGCGATTATCGCAGACGTGGCATCAATCGGAATGGCCTTGTTTACCGTGTTATTTTCCTTGTGGATGTTAAAGCAGCTTTTCACCGGTAAATAAATAAGTCGGCGAGCGCACCGCAGCAAATAAAAAACTCCAGTTCAGACTGGAGTTTTTTATTTGCTGCGTCAGAAAACCGCTGCCGCACTCCAGGCTGCCTCTTTGCAACCCTTTCAATAAAGCGCCTGATTGACTCGCGCCAGATCTTCTTCGCCCAGCGACCCTGCTGCCGCCTTCAGGCGCAACTGACTGACCAGATAATTGTATTCGGCCTGGTATAAATCGCGCCGTGTGGAAAATAGCTGCTGCTGTGCATTCAGCACGTCCAGGTTAGTGCGCACGCCGACTTCCTGACCCAGCTTACTGGCTTCCAGCACGCTCTCGCTGGAAGTCAGCGCTTGCCGCAATGCCTTGACCTGGGCAATGCCGCTGACCACGCCAAGATAGGCCTGACGCGTCTGGGTGGCAATCGTGCGGCGAGCATTTTCCAGCTCCTGCCTGGCGCGCTCATGATTGGCTTGCGCCTCGCGCGCTCTGGAATTCACCGCGCCGCCCTGAAACAACGGCAGGTTCAGTTGCACGCCGACGCTCTTGTTGGTGCTGTCGCTGCCCACACCAAATCCCCCGCCGCTGGCACTGTTGTCGGCATAGCTCGCCACCAGGTCAATCGTGGGATAGTGCCCGCCGCGATTGCGCGCCACTTCCTTCTCGGCGATCTCGGCACCGGCTTGCGCAATCGTCAGTTGCGGGCTGCTCAACTGCGCATCGTCCACCCATTTTTCCATATCGGCAGGTTGCGGATTTTCCAGTTTGAGTTCCTTGCCGAGACGCCTGAGGTCTTGCGGTATGGCATTGATCAATTGCTGCAGGGCGCGGCGCTTGATTTCCAGAGCGTTCTGCGCGGCAATCTCCTGCGCGTTGGTCAGGTCGTAGCGCGCCTGTGCCTCGTGAGTATCGGTAATGGTGGCGCTGCCCACTTCGAAGTTGCGTTTGGCATGCTCCAGTTGTTCGGTGATGGCGGTTTTCTGCGCCTCGGCGAGCCGCACGCTGTCCTGGGCAATCAGCACATCGAAATAAGCCTCGGCGACACGCAGGATCAAATCCTGTTCGGCAATCTTGAATTGCGCCTCGGCCTGGACGACCTGCAATTCGGATTCGGTGTAGGCCAGCCAGTTCTGCTGGCGGAACAAGGGTTGCGTCAGATTCACGCTGTAACCGTGCGAGTTGTAACGCTGGTTGCCGCCACCTGGCAGCCCTATAGGTTGGCGATACTGGATCGTGCTGTCGTTGAACGTGCTGTTTGCATTGAGGCTGATGCTGGGCATCAGCAAGGAACGCCCCTGCGGCAACTTTTCCAGTCCGGCCTGCTGCGTGGCGCGCGCGGCGGCAAACACGGGATCGTTGGCCTGCGCGGCACGGAAAGTTTCCAGCAGGTCGGCGGCTTGTGCCCAGCCGCTCATGCCGCACAGTGCTGTCAGAATGAATGACGTCAGTTTCATCGATTTCTTTCGCAATCGTATATTAGAGTTGTCTAATGCTACAGCTTATCGCCACATTGCGCAATACGACCGCACGGGCATGGCGGGAAACCGCACCGGTCATGAAACCTGCCATGCCCGCTCCCTCTCCCCAACCCTCTCCCGCAAGCGGGCGAGGGGGCAAACGAATCGCTGCGCGAATTTCACGCTCGGTTCAAAACACAAAGCGTTCGGGTTGTTCGGCATTCTGTAATGGCGCGACGCAAGTTTCCATAATATTGACCGTGGTAAAGACATCCGGCGCAATACGGGTAATCAGTTTGGCCTCCATTAACGGCGCATCGCCCACAATGGCGAATAATCGTCCGCCGATATTCAGGCCATTCCGGAACGCCGCAGGAAGCGCCGGCGTTGAACCGGTCAGCACGATAACATCGTAGCTCGCACCGTGCCCCCAGCCGCGCGATGCGTCGCCTGTCTCGAGGATAATATTGTCGCAGTGATAAGCGGCCAGATTATGTTTCGCCATGTCGCTCAACTCCGGGACGATCTCGACCGAAGTAACCTGTCCCGCCAATGCGGACAGCAGTGCAGTCAGGTAGCCGCTGCCTGCGCCCACCTCCAATACCGTGTCATTCCGGGTAAGACGCAATTCCTGGATGGTGCGCGCCTCCAGCTTTGGATGCCACATGGCGGCGCCATAACCCAGCGGAATTTCCATATCGGCAAACGCCAGCCCTCTTTTGCTTGCCGGCACAAAACGTTCGCGCCGGACATGCTTGAGCAATTCCAGCACCGTACTGTCCAGTACCTCGCAGGGGCGGATTTGTTGTTCAATCATATTGAAACGGGC
>JANLID010000142.1 GCA_024654105.1 Gallionella sp.
ATGAACGCGCTCTGCGCCTTCGGCCAGAGCTTTCGGAATGTCGGCACGATCACCGGTAACAGCCTTGGTTACCGCATTGTTATAGGCTTTATGCACCGCCGACCAGTTCGCGAAATAATAGGCGGAGTGAATTTTGTGGGAGCTCTTCAGATAATATTTTTGGAGCTTTTGCATGAACGCATCAGTCTTGGCGATCTTATCCCACAGCGTCGCATTCGGCGGAGGAGCACCAGTTTTATTCCAAAGCGCGAGCTGGCCTTCTTCGTCGAGCATAATATCCGACAACATTTTCTTGGCCAGCGCCTTGCGTTCTGCCGGAATTGCCTTCGGAATGGCCCACCCCCATATCTCATCCCAATTAGTGGCATTCTTGCCCATTGGACCGACCGGAAACTGCGCTAAGCCGACTTTTCCAGCAACCTTGGATTTGGCCGGATTATTGAAATCGCCCCAGTACGTCGTATCCGCAACCGTGAAGGCTGCGTCACCGACCGTGAACACGGCGTTCGCCTCATTACGCCCATAGGCGGGCATGCCGCGCGGACTGATCTTGTCCTTGTTAAGCGCATCCCACCAGAACTCAACGGCTTGGCGCATACACGGCTCATTAAAGGCGCTGGTCCAGTCATTCTTGGCCAGTACCGCATTATCGCGACTGCCGAACGGTTTCATCACATCGCAACTATTGTTCCACAAGGTCCAGAGCGACGAGTTCCAGTCGGCGTTCGGGTCCATGCCTCCCACGAAACCATACTTGACCTTGCCTGCGGCCTGCAATTTCTTGCTGAGGACTACCAGTTGTTTCCAGGTCTTGGGCAACTCACTTTCCTTGATCAGGTCAGTGCGGTAAAAAACGGCGCCCAGGGTGTGCCCCATCGGCACCACTGTTGTCTTGCCGTCCTTGTTGTCGAAGATAATCGGTTCAACGCTCCACTTGGAGGCATATTTGAGGCCGGCTACATCATCCAGTGGTTCAACTAGGTGCGACCATAGCTGCCCCCAATCGTCGTTGTGCCAGATGACGTCGTACTGGTCCGAGCCGGACGTCAGTGATGCCGTCATCTTTTCAACGTAGACACCGTATGAATTCGGAATCTTGATGATATTGACATTGTTTTTTTTGCCCCATGCCACCATCATGTCGAGTGACGCCTCCTGCAACGGGTTAGGTTGATAGGCGATGCGCATTTCCTTTTGTTGCGCGATTGCGCCACCCCCGCTACCAGCGAGTAGCGAGAGCGCGGCAGCGCAGGCTATTGCCCATTGTTTCGCTTTGGTCATTTCCTTCTCCTTATGGTTAAACTACCATCGTGTTTCCAACTGCATTTAATAACAGTGCGAGCCTTTTCATCCGCCGTACTCTCGCTACCGCAATTAAATTTTGAGCCCGCGGATGACGTACTTTTGTCCGAACAGCGTGAGCAGAAACGCGGGCACCAGTGCCAGTACCGCGGTGGCGGCCATGAGGTTCCACTGCATGCCCATTTCCGATACGAACTGCGCCATGACGACGGTGATGACTGGTGTATGCTGCCCCGTAAGAATCAGAGCAAACAGGAACTCGTTCCACGAGAACAGCCAACTCAGTACCGAAAGCGCCGCAATTGCCGGGATCGCGGACGGTACCGCAACACGAAGAAACGCCCCCCAGCGCGTGCAGCCATCGATCAGCGCGGCCTGCTCCATCGATGGATCGATGCCGTCAAAAAAG
>JANLID010000047.1 GCA_024654105.1 Gallionella sp.
CACCCTGATTATTTTCAATGGTCCGTTGTTCCACTCCTTCAGTTTGGCAATGCTGACACCGTAACGGCGCGCCAGACCACCCAGTGTTTCGCCCCTGCGCACGATATGCCTGGTAGCGCGCAAGTCGCCATTATTGGTGGGAGCAAGATGCATATTGAATGCCGCAAATTCGTCATCCGCTTCGCTGTCTTCGTCATTAATCGGCACCAGCAATGTTTGCCCGGTGCTGATCATGGTACGCCGGGAAAGTCCGTTCACTGATTTGAGCTTCTCCACGGAAAGGCCAAAGCGCGGAGCAAGGCGGTCAAGCCGTTCGCCTTTTTTTGGTTGATACGGCTGCCAGCTAACCAGCGGTTTGTCATAGCTCTCCATGTTGGCGAGAAAGGTTTCAACAGCGCCTACCGGCAGCAGAATCAAGTCGCTGCTATCCTGCAGAATGACCGGGCGGTTGTGCGCGGGATTGAGTGCTTCGAACTCTTCCATTGGAATGTCGGCCAACTGTGCGGCCAGCTTTACGTCGATGTGCTTGGTAGTCGAAATGGCAGCAAAGTAAAGCTCGTCCGGAATGTCCTGCAATACCAGGCCAAAACTGGCCGGATCGGCAATGATATTTTTCACCGCCAGCAGTTTCGGCACATAGCTGCGCGTCTCCTTGGGCATTTTCAGGCTGGTGTAATTTACCGGTAAACCGTGCTTGCGATTGCGCGCCTGCGCACGTTGCACCGCTCCTTCACCCCAGTTGTAGGCAGCCAGCGCCAGCTCCCAATCGCCAAACATGCCGTGCAGTTTTTGCAGGTAGTCCAGCGCGCCGTTGGTCGCGCTGATGACATCGCGCCGGCCGTCATACCACCAGTTCTGTTCCATGCCGAAATTTTTTCCGGTGGATGGGATGAATTGCCAGATGCCAGAAGCGCGTGCGGTGGAGTATGCGCCCGGATTGAAGGCGCTTTCTATCATCGGCAGCAGGGCGATTTCACTGGGCATGCCGCGCCGTTCCACTTCTTCCGTGATGTAGTACAAATAGCGGCGCGCGCGCTCGGTCATGCGCGCCACATAATCGGGGCGGCTGGCATACCATTGCTCATGTTTTGCGACCAACTTGCTATCCAGATCGCGCATCGCAAAACCGTTGCGGATACGCACCCAAAGGTCGCCCGTTGCCAATTCATTGTCCGGAAGGAGTTCCAGCGTGATGTTGCGCGCAGTCAGAAGTGTCAGCGGAGTAGCGGGATCGGCCAGTGATGAGTTTAGTGCAAGCTGTTCTTCCGCGTATGCGGTTGGTGTAGAAACCAGAATGCCGATGGCAAGCAGTGCGGAGGAAATCAGTCGAATCAATGGCACGCGCACGACTCCGATGGGTTCAAAATTTTCGCGATAGTACCGGTACGTCGCGACCAGGTCAATCAAAAAAGCCGATCGCCTCGAGTATCGGCGAGTGATCCAGCATGTCACTCATTCTCCATTGCGAAGCAGCGGAAGCCTGGTATCTCACGGTATAATCCCCCGCCATGCAGATTCTACGCGGACTTTATTCCCCTGATAACAAGCCTGTTGCGCTCACCATCGGCAATTTTGACGGGGTGCATCTGGGCCATCATGCGTTGCTGAACGAATTGCGTGCGGCTGCACAAGCGCGTGGGTTGCCGGCGGCTGTGGTGATTTTCGAACCTCATCCGCGCGAGTTTTTCACGCCGCAACAAGCGCCGGCGAGACTGACCAGTTTGCGCGAAAAACTGGAACTGTTCGATTCCATCGGCATTGACCGCGTGCATGTGTGCCGCTTCAATGCACGTTTTGCACAGGTCAGCGCGGCGGGGTTCATTCACGCATTGCACGAAAAACTGTCGGCAAAATTTGTGCTGATTGGCGACGATTTCCGCTTTGGCAGCGGGCGCACCGGCGATTTTGCACTGATGGAAAAAATCGGCATGCAGCACGGCTTTGCGGTGCAGGCGGTACATACTGTACTGCACAACGGGGTACGTATTTCCAGCACGGCGGTGCGAGCCGCACTGGCGGAAGGCAACATGCGCGTGGCGCAGTCCTACCTGGGACGCCCCTACAGCATCAGCGGGCGCGTGGAGCATGGCGATGGGCTAGGTAAAAAAATCGGCTTCCCGACCGCCAATATCCAGTTGAAACACAACCGCCCGCCGTTGTCCGGCATCTTCGTGGTGCAGGCACATGCCGAGGGCATGGGGGTGTTGCAAGGTGTGGCGAGTCTGGGCGTGCGCCCGACGGTGCATCAGGACGGCAAGCCGGTGCTGGAAGTACACCTGTTCGAATTTGCGCAACAGATTTACAACAAACATATACGCCTGGATTTTCTGCACAAGCTGCGCGACGAAGAAAAATATCCCGATGTGGAAACACTGACGCGGCAAATCGCGCTGGATGTGGAAAATGCAAAGCAATGGTTCAAACAACATGACTGACTACCTATGACTGATTACAAAGCCACGCTGAATCTGCCCGATACCCCGTTCCCGATGCGCGGCGACCTCGCCAAGCGCGAGCCGCAGATGGTGGCGCGCTGGCAGGCGCAGCAACGCTACCAGAAAATTCGTGGGGCGAAAAAGAACGCGCCTAATGGCAAATTCATCCTGCACGACGGCCCGCCGTATGCCAACGGCGACATCCATATCGGCCACGCGGTGAACAAGATACTCAAGGACATCATCGTCAAGAGCAAGACGCTCGCGGGTTTCGATGCGCCATACATACCGGGCTGGGATTGCCACGGCCTGCCGATCGAGTTGCAGGTGGAGAAAAAACACGGCAAGGCGATTCCTCCGTCGCAGTTCCGCGAGCTGTGCCGCGCCTATGCAAAGGAGCAGATCGAGCGGCAGAAGAAAGACTTCATCCGCCTCGGCGTGCTGGGCGATTGGGATCATCCC
>JANLID010000146.1 GCA_024654105.1 Gallionella sp.
TCACGCGGGAATTACCATAGGCGTCACCGAGTTGCGCGAGTCGCCCACGCGCATCCTCAAGCGGGCGGAAGACGAGGATCAGGCCGTCGCCATCCTCAACCACAACAAGCCCGCCGGTTACATCATTCCCCCCCGGATGATGGAAGCCATGCTGGACTCCATCGCCGATCGCATCGCCGAGAATCGCGCGAAGAAGCGGCTCGCCACGCTAAACAAGGCACGCAAGGTCAGGCTGGATGAATTATGAACTCGCCATCCATCCGCACGCCGAAAAGGAATGGGCGAAACTGGATGGCAGCATCAAACGCCGTTTCAAGGAAAAACTCGCCAACGAACGCATCAAGCACCCGCGCGTGGCAAAAGATGCACTGCGCGAATTGCCCGACTGCTACAAGATAAAAATCACCACGCCGCAATACCGCCTGATCTACCACGTCAACGATGCCAGACGGCTGCTGACCATCCTGTCTGTGGCGACAAGAGAGGATGTGTGCGAGGAGTTGCGGGCAAGGCTGGGGGCGTAGAGCAGGCAACTTTGCCATTTCTTAGGATAGTTTGGAGAAAACCATCTCTGGAACAACCACCTCCCATTGCTCGCATTTTGTTTCTCCATACTTTGCATCAGCATCGTCTTTCTTGCGCCAGACAATAATCGCACTCACATGCGCCTCGATGCATTGCATCCCTAGTGGTGGCGCGAAAGCGCTTGCCATTTTGCCAACTCTCTGACCTTGTTCATCCAGCAAATACCATGCGCCATTCTCCGCTTGAAGGGTTAATGGCGAACCGTGAGTTAATCGGGCGATCTGCTTATGCACTGGTTGAGTTGGTTTATGGCGGCCAGCGTAGCCAATATTGATTTCCTTCAGGCCAGGCTGCTCGTATTGCCGATCCAGTCTCGCTTCTGGTATCGCTATCGCAGAAGACGGGCGGCGCAGCAAAGCAGGGGTATCGGGAAGCCTATCCAGCAAACTATTGCCTTTGTCAAGTCGAGCTAAAGTCAGCGTTTGCCGGGCGCGGGTCATGGCAACGTAATAGAGGCGGCGAACGGCATCGGCATTTTCGTTGCGATCAGGTTTCCAATTTCCGTCAAGCACGGCAACATGGTCGAACTCCAGCCCCTTCGCCCGGTGTGCGGAGACCAGCAACAGCCCGGTCTGCTTGCGCCGTGCTTCGCGCCCCCACTCGGCCAGCCAATCCTTGAAATGCTCTGTGGGCAATTCGCTGCCTTCCGTTTCCAGCGCATACTCTACGATGGCCTCGCGCAACATTGCCCGTCCGGGCGTATCAGTTTGTGTCGAGACGAATTCGTTCAGTTGCGCCGTATCGACCAGCTGCTTTTTATTTTCAGTCAGCCAGTCCAGCAGCGCCTGTGTCTCGCGCAGATGCCAGAAATAAAAACTGTCTTCCTTGGCAAACTGCACAGGAATGCCGCGCCACTCGCAATAGCAGCGTACAGGGTTCAGCCATTTCCATTCCCGCGCGATGACGGCGCATTTCGCCCAGTCCCATTCCGGAGCGCATCCCGAGAGCCGTTCCAACTCGGTCATAATCGCCATCGCTTGGGTGATTTCAGTGTTTCCTGCGGGCAGGATTTGCACCCGCCCCTGGCTTACCACGTCCAGTTTTTGCCAATCTCCACCCGGCGGATTCTTGCTCCGGCCCTTGTTGATGCGGATCGGATGTATGGCCTTCATACGCTCCGCCGCAGGCGAGATAAGGGTATTTGCGACCGCGATAATATTTGCAGTGGAGCGATAGTTCTCGATCAAGTAAACCGGCTTGGCTTGGTAGTCAGCCTCGAAGCGGCGAATAAAGCCGACTGACGCACCCTTGAAGCCATAAATATTCTGGTCGTCATCGCCCACAGCGAAGAGATTTATTTTTCCATCCTCGTCAGTGCGCGTGCGCCCGGCAAGCGCCGAGATCAAGTCGTACATTGCCTCGTCGATGTCCTGATAT
>JANLID010000073.1 GCA_024654105.1 Gallionella sp.
TGGATGACCGCAAGTTTTATCTTGAAGGCCAGTTGGGACAGATCAATCCGTTGACTCCCACGATGGGCGAAAGTGGCCAACAGATATTGGATCCTGTTACACAATTGAAAACGTTACGTTCGCAATATATTAGTGCAACTTCAAAATATTCGCCCGACCATCCCGATGTGGTCCGTTTGCGGCGTCAAATCGAAGGCTTGGAAAAAGAGACCGGTTCCGTCAATTCGTCCACTGAGCAAGCCAAGGAACTTGCTGCGCTGCGCACGGAGCTGGCAGCAGCTCGAGAAAAATATTCGGCAGAACATCCGGATGTCATTCGCCTGGCGAAAGCCGTAGCTGCCCAGGAGGAAGGTCTTCAGAATCTGAAGAATAAGCCTGCACCCGAATCGGAAGTTGCCAAGAATAATCCCGATAACCCAGCCTATCTTACCATGCAGGCCCAGCTTGCAGGAATCAAGAGCGAGGTTCAGTCCCTTAAAGTCCAGCGTGAGCAACTAAAAACAAAGCTCACTGATTACGAAAAACGATTGCAACAGACACCGGATGTTGAACGTAAATACCTGGTGCTGAACAGGGATTATGAGAATTCTGTGAGGAGGTACCAGGAACTGACAGCGAAACAGAATGTAGCGGAGGTGGGGCAGGAGCTTGAGAAAGAGCGCAAGGGTGAGCGTTTTTCGCTGATCGATCCGCCACAGCTTCCGGAAAAACCCATGACGCCAAATCGTCCGGCGATTATCATTTTAGGATTCTTTTTATCCATTGGCAGCAGCTTGGGGTTTGCTACTGTGGCGGAAAGCATGGGTAGTTCAGTACGCGGTGTGCGCGGCGTAATGAATGTACTGGAGTTTCCGCCATTGTCGGTGATACCGTATTTGCCAAATAGCGAAGATCTGGCGAAAGCCGGAAACACCAGGAAAATCATTATCGCTTTTGTTGCAAGCGGCTTCGTGTTGCTTGTGCTGTTGGTCCATTTCCTCTGGACTCCTCTGGATGTTCTGTGGTTCAAAGGACTGCGCAAAGTAGATACCGTTATCGGTGGTTAGTCTGGACATCGCTATCAACCAATATCCTTATTGACTCAGTCTAAAATTCATTATTGACCGGCTATATTTATGGAACGCATCAAACAAGCGCTTGAAAAAGCGCGATTAGAACGTCAAACGTCGAGAGGAGCATCCGCGTCACCGCCCCGTACAGGCAGCGCAGATATTTCCGCGCCGGTGAGATATACCCACACTCGCACAGTGCATGTGGCGAAGAGTATTTTGCAGGAGCGACGGATTATTTCCGGATTTGAGCAAAACGAATTTACCGGCGCATACAAGATGCTGCGCACACAGGTGTTTCAGCGTTTGCGCGAAAAAGGCTGGAATTCTCTTGCGGTCACAAGCCCTGGCCTTAATGAAGGCAAGACACTGACGGCTATTAACCTCGCCATCAGTCTTGCCATGGAAGTTAATTATACAGTTCTGCTGGTTGACGCTGATTTGCGTCATCCCAGCGTGCATAGCTATTTTGGGATTGAAGCTGAATGTGGATTGAGCGATTACCTTACGGCGGACAAACCTCTGTCCGAGTTGTTGATCCATCCGGAGGAAATTCCAGGTCTTGTGATATTGCCGGGCGGTAAGCCGCTTGCCAATTCCGCGGAGATGCTGAATTCACCAAAAATGGCGCGGCTCGTGGAAGAACTGAAAACGCGATACCCCTCGCGCATCATTTTGTTCGATCTGCCGCCATTACTGGGTGCAGCGGATACGTTGGCGTTCTCTCCTTATGTCGATGCTGCCCTGCTCGTCATAGAGGACGGGAAAACCCAGGCAGAAGATGTGAAACGGGCTATTGGCCTGTTGCAGGGGACCAATGTGATCGGCACGGTCTTGAACAAATCCTGGATCAAAAACCAGCAGGAAGGAGGCACATCCCGGATGTGGCCCGTTCACCTGCGGGATGCCGCACAATTATTTCGCGCAGCGGTGATGAGCGGATTCAACCGTTTGCGGAGGAGAAAGAACTAGTTTATGTACGAAGCCTTTTACGGACTCCGGAGCAAGCCTTTTTCTTTATTGCCCGATCCGGAATTTCTCTATCCCAGCAAGAAGCACCAGATGGCGCTGACGTTGCTGGAATATGGCTTGATGAATCAGGCCAGCTTCAGCGTCATCACGGGCGATATCGGCACCGGAAAGACCACGCTGATCCGCCAGCTCCTCAACCAGATGGAGCGCGACATGGTGGTGGGGCTGATTACCAATACTCACCCCTCGTTTGGCGAGCTGCTTCAATGGATACTGCTGGCATTCAATCTTGAATGTCCCAGTAAAGAAAAGGTCGATATGTACAAGACCTTCATGGACTTCCTGATCAAGCAGTACGCCGCTAACCGTCGTACCGTCCTGATCATCGACGAGGCGCAGAACATGGGGCCCCAGGCGCTGGAAGAACTGCGCATGCTCTCTAACATCAATAGCGATAAGGACCTGGTCTTGCAGGTGATACTGGCGGGCCAGCCGGGGTTACGCGACAACCTGCGGGATCCACGCCTGGAGCAGTTCGCGCAGCGCATCGCCGTGGATTATAACCTTACATCGCTCAATGCCGAGGAGACGCGCGAGTACATCCGTCACCGCTTGAGCGTTGCCGGCGGGAACCCCGATATTTTCGATGACGAGGCCTGCGAGGCAGTATTCCGTTACAGTGGCGGCATACCACGATTGACTAACTTGCTGTGCGATACGGCGCTTGTGTACGGCTATGCGGAGCAAGTGAAACACATCGGTGCACGATTGATCGAGGATGTTGCGCGCGACAAGCAGCAAAGCCGTATATTACCTTTGCGGCAGCAGGCGCCCGCGATTGTCGACAAGGCGCACGATCCGGCGCCGGGCCAGCCCGCCGGCAAAAAGGGTCGTGCCGTTTCTGGAGGTTCTGGGCGAAAGCTGCGTGTTGCCATCGCCTCCGATTCGGAACGGCAACGGAATTATCTCAAAATGACGCTCGAGCGGTCCGGATTGCAGGTAATGGCGGTCGTACCCATTGGTGAAGAACTCATCGAACAACTGGACCGGGAGAACGTGGATGTACTGCTGATGGATCTGGACGAGGGAGTCACCCGCAGACCGTACGATCTGGACCGGTTGATAGATCAGGTGCAGAACAAATGCAAGATACCGGTCCTGTTCAATGACAGTTCCTCGGCCAGCGCAGGCGGTGCTATTTCTGATCTTGGCCGGAAGTTGACCCTTAAACTTACTTCGTTGATCGGCCGGGGCTGATGCTCCT
>JANLID010000079.1 GCA_024654105.1 Gallionella sp.
GGCGGGCGCTATTCCTTATGGTCGGCCATCGGTCTGCCGATTGCGCTGTACGTCGGCATGGATAAATTCGAGGAATTGCTGGGCGGCGCTTATGCGATGGACGAACACTTCCGCAGCGCACCGCTGGAAAAGAACATGCCGGTGCTGCTGGGGCTGCTCGGCATCTGGTATGGCAATTTCTTCGGCGCCCAGTCGAACGCCGTGCTGCCCTACGACCAATACCTGCACCGCTTTCCCGCCTATCTGCAACAACTGGAGATGGAGAGCAACGGCAAGCGCGTGGATCGCGACGGCAATGCGGTGGACTACGACACCGGCCTGGTGATGTGGGGCGAGCCCGGCACTAACGGCCAGCACGCGTTCTACCAACTCATCCACCAGGGCACGCGCCTGATCCCGGCGGATTTCCTCGCTCCCATGCACAGCCAAAACCCGCTCGGCGAACATCATGCCATCCTGCTGGCCAACTGCTTCGCGCAAACCGAAGCGCTGATGCTCGGCAAGACTGCCGAGGAAGCGCGCGCCGAACTGGAAGCGCAAGGCCTGCACGGCGAGGCACTGGAAGCCTTGCTGCCGCACAAGGTATTTCCCGGCAACAAGCCGACCAACACCCTGCTGTTCGACAAGCTCGACCCGCACACACTGGGCATGCTGATCGCGCTGTATGAGCACAAGGTGTTCGTGCAAAGCGTGGTGTGGAACATCAATCCGTTCGACCAGTGGGGCGTGGAACTGGGCAAACAACTGGCGGGGAAAATATTGCCGGAACTACATGATGCGTGTATTGCATCAGCGCACGACGCCTCGACCAACGGTCTCATCGAGTATTTTTATCGGCATCACTGACCTGCCGCATTGTCAAACTGCTGCAGTTTTTATTTCCAGCTCTTCCGCGTAGGGTTGGCTTGGATACTGGAAAGCGACCGGCCCGTCCGGCTCGGCATGGACAAACTGGCGGACAAACGGGTCTTTCGAGTCAAGCATTTCCGACGCCTCGCCTTCGGCGACCACCTTGCCGTCATGAATGAAATACACATAATCGACGACCTTGAGCGATTCCGACAGGTCGTAGGTCACCACGACTGAAGTCACGCCCAGTGCATCATTGAGCTTACGGATCAGATTCGCGATGGTGTTGAGCGAAATCGGGTCGAGCCCGGCGAACGGTTCGTCGTAAATAATCAGCGCAGGATCGAGAGCAATCGCCCGCGCCAGCGCCACACGCCGCTCCATCCCGCCGGATAGCTCGCTCGGCATCAACGCGTGAGCGCTGCGCAGTCCCACGGCATGCAATTTCATCAGCACCAGATCACGGATCATTTCTTCCGAAAGATCGGTATGTTCGCGCATCGGGAAGGCCAGGTTGTCATATACCGACAGATCGCTGAACAATCCGCTCACTTGGAACATCATGCCCATTTCACGGCGCATCAAATATAGCTCATCGTTGCCGAGCTCATGCACCACCTTGCCCATGAATTTCACGCTGCCGCGCGATGGCCGGAGCTGGCCGCCAAAGTGCCGCAACAATGTGGTCTTGCCGCACCCGCTGACGCCGAGAATGGCGACAACCTTGCCGCGCGGAATGGTCAGGTTGATGCCCTTCAGCACCTCGCGTTTGTTGTATGCAAAATGAAGATCGCTGACTTCGACCAGGTTTCCCAATGGCTGATCCAATGTTTTTTCCTCTTTTGCGCTGCTTGTCATCCGCCTAACGCTCCAGCACTTTCAGATACACCGCCTTGTAGGCTTCGGCGCTGCGCTGCCAGCCGAACTCCTTGCCCATGCAATTTTTGCGCAATATATTCCACTTCTTCCGGTCGTGATAGAACTCGACTGCACGCTGAATGGCAGCATACAGATTTTTCGCCGTCATGCCGTGGAATGCAAAGCCGCTGGCGCTGCCATCCTTGAGCGTTTCTTCGGTGCAGTCCACCACCGAATCTGCCAAACCGCCGATAGCGTGGACGATGGGCGGCGTACCGTAGCGCTGGCTGTACATCTGGTTCAGGCCGCAAGGCTCGAAGCGTGACGGCATGACAAACATGTCTGCACCGGCTTCAATCAGGTGCGAAAGCTCTTCGCTGAAGCCGGTATGCACAGCAATCTTGCCGGGATAGTGATGTGATAAATCACGCGCAGCTTTCTGCATTTTCGCCTCACCACTGCCAAGCATGGCAAGTTGCACCGGCAATTCGGTCAGGCGCGGTGCAATTTTCAGCAGCAGGTCCAGTCCCTTCTGATGGGTGAAGCGGCTGACGACGCCAAGCAGCGGCACATCCGGATCAATAGCCAGCCCCAATCTGCTTTGCAGCGCCTGCTTGTTGGCGGCTTTGCCGGTCATGTGCCCGGCGCTAAATTTTTTGCTCAGGTAGGGATCGGTGGCGGGATTCCACTCGCCGGTGTCGATACCGTTGAGGATGCCGGTGAGATCATCGCGGCGCGTGGTCAATAAGCCTTGCATGCCAAAACCAAATGTCTCTTGCTGGATTTCCTGCGCGTAGTTTGGGCTAACGGTGGTGATGTGGCCGGCGTAGAACAGTCCGGCCTTGAGGAACGACAGGTTGCCGTAATACTCCACACCGTTGATGCCAAAACAGGATGGCGGCAAGTGAAGATCACGCATCGTCCCGGGCGGAAAAATTCCCTGAAAAGCCAGATTATGGACGGTGAACACGCTTGGTGCGGAGCCGTGCGTAAAGCGCAGATAGGCAGGCGTCAAG
>JANLID010000085.1 GCA_024654105.1 Gallionella sp.
CTACATCACCTAACCTTATATATCGAGAATACACCATGCGTCCAAGTTCCAGACCACCCAGCCAGTTGCGTCAAATCCGCATCTCCCGTCATTACACCAAGCACGCCGAGGGGTCGGTGCTGATCGAGTGCGGCGACACTAAAGTGATCTGCACCGCCAGCGTCGAAGAGCGTGTGCCGCCGCACAAAAAAGGCAGCGGCGAAGGCTGGGTCACGGCAGAATACGGCATGCTGCCGCGCTCCACCAATGAGCGCATGGGGCGCGAAGCCGCCAAGGGCAAACAATCCGGCCGCACCCAGGAAATTCAGCGCCTGATTGGCCGCAGCCTGCGCGCCGTAGTCGATCTTGGCAAGCTCGGCGAGCGCACCATCCAGATTGATTGCGACGTGATCCAGGCCGACGGCGGCACGCGCACCGCCAGTATCACCGGCGCGTTTGTCGCGCTGCACGATGCGATTACCGGTTTGATGGGCAAGGGCCTGGTCAAGGAAAATCCGCTCAAGGATTTTATCGCTGCCATATCGGTCGGCATCTACGAAGGCACGCCGGTACTCGATTTGGATTACGTTGAGGATTCTGCCTGCGACACCGACATGAATGTGGTGATGCTGGGTAACGGCCACTTCGTCGAAGTGCAAGGCACGGCGGAAGGCCACCCCTTCACCCGCGCCGAAATGGATGAACTGCTGGAACTGGCAAAGTCCGGCATCGCGCAATTGATCGAAATGCAGCGCGCCGTTTTGAAATTGTAGCGGCGGGCATGGCGCACTTCTATCCAGCCTTTGAATTTCGAGCTTGAATCCGCCGATGAGAAAACTCGTCATCGCCTCCAACAATCCCGGCAAGTTACGTGAATTCCAATTCCTGTTGCAGCCGCTCGGCATCGAGGTGCTGACACAGGCACAGCTTGGCATTGAAGAGATCGAAGAGCCGCACCATACCTTTATCGAAAATGCGCTGGTTAAGGCGCGTCATGTCAGCCGTTTGAGCGGTCTGCCCGCGCTGGCGGATGACTCCGGCATCTGCGTCGACGCGCTGAATGGCGCGCCTGGCGTGCTGTCCGCGCGCTATGCCGGAGAGGATCCGAAGTCCGACCAACACAACAACGAAAAACTGCTGGACGCCATGAAAAACATGGCGGATCGTCGCGCGCATTACTACTGCGTGCTGGTGCTGCTGCACTATGCCGACGACCCGCAGCCGCTGATTGCCGAAGGTGAATGGCACGGCGAAATTGCCCTGCAACCCGGCGGAGATGGGGGGTTCGGTTACGACCCGTTGTTCTGGCTACCGGAGTTCGGCAAGACCAGCGCGCAACTGGAACGCGAACAGAAACATGCCATCAGTCATCGTGGCAAGGCATTGCGGGCATTGCTGGAAAAGTTAAAAACGTCACCGTAGGCCGCATCTTCTCTCACCTCCAGGTCTTTTCACTTTGGGGCACAAAGTTTCTCGCAGGGCACACCGTCTCCATTACCATCCATCGTTTCAATCCCGCACGTTGCAAGGTAATGCCTTGCCTCTTCGCATGAGGCCATTTCCGAGCAATATTTCTTATTGCCGCAGGCGGAAGCGATGGGTGTTGCAATAACGGGCGCAGAAGCCGATGAAACGACCGGGGAAGGCTGCGGCGATGAACTGCCGGAATGCTGTTTGCGCCATTGTGACGGCTCAACGGCCTCACCCGCCCATAATCCTCGTCCGGCTTGTTGCGCGTCACGCTGCAACGCCATCAGCTCGTGATTGCTATGGAACCCCGAATATTCCCACGCCATGCCGCGCCTGACTTGCTCGTGATTCACGTTGATTGCGCCAACCGACACCGTTGCGACCAGCCGCCCGTAATCATCCACGGCACGGCTCGCCACGCGCACCTGTTCGCCCATCACCAATTCAGCCAGTGACCTCTGCGATGCGGCACCGTAAGGCTGCGCTTTCTCCGGCGCATCCATCTCGGCGAGGCGCACTTTCACCGGTTTCCCGCCGCGCAGCACCAGCAGTGTATCGCCATCCAGCACGGCGATCACCTTGCCGGAAAAGGTTCTGTCAGGGATGCCGCCGCAAGGCGGCAACTCGCAAAATTCAGCCGCTTGCGCGACGCCGCCGATAAAAAGCAGCAGGGCGCATGCCAGGCAGCGCAAGCGGTTGGTCATGGCAGGGCGCTTTTGATGACTGCCAGGCATAGCAAGGCATAGCCGGCGGCAAGCAGGTCATCGAACATTACCCCCAGCCCGCCGTGCCAGTTGCTGTCAAAATAACGGATCGGCGGCGGCTTGACGATATCGAAGAACCTGAACAGCACAAAGGCCAGCAGCGCCCAATCCAGACCGGGCGGGATGAAGAACAGCACCAGCAGGAACGCCACGATCTCATCCCACACGATGCCGCCGTAATCCGCCACACCCAAGGCTTTGCCGGTGATATCGCACACCCACACGCCAAGAGCAAATGCCAAAACTAAAACAAGCAAAATCCCCAAATCGGTCAGGCGGAGCGAGAGTGCCCAGTACATCGGAAAAGCCACCAGCGTGCCAAACGTGCCGGGCGCCTTGCGCACCAGCCCGCTGCCGAAGCCAAATGACAGCAGATGCGCCGGATGGCTCAGCAAAAATCGCCAGCCGGGTTTGACTAACAATTCACCGGAAGTGATCATAACCGCGAACCTCGACATTGATTGGATGGTTATCCGCATCGTGCACGATACAGCCGCGCCTCTCAACAATTTTTCCAATACGGGTCAGCGGCAGACCGATCTGTGCTGATATGCGTTCCACTTCTGCATGACGCACCACCGGAACGGTAAAGCACAGTTCGTAATCATCTCCGCCGGAGAGGGCGCAACGTTGAAACAAATCAACCCCTCCCAGCCTCCCATTATCAGGGGAGGAGTTGAGCTTCCCCCCTGATAAGGGGGGACTGAGGGGGGTTAGGCACGCCCGCAACACAGCAGAAATCGGCAGCGCATCAAACCGGATTTCTGCGCCTAGTTGCGATGCCTCCAGGATATGCCCGAGATCGGCGAGCAAGCCATCGGAAATATCGATGGCGCTGCTGGCGATGCCGCGCAGCGCCAGCCCCAGCGCCACACGCGGCTGCGGCCGGTACAGTGCCGGCAGGCAGGCGGCTAATTCTGCGTCGGACAATGCGATATGGCCTTGCAGATGCGCCAGCGCCGCATCACCGAGGCAGCCGGATACCCAGATTTCATCGCCAATCTGCGCGCCGCTACGACGCAATGCCTGATGTGCAGGTACTTCGCCGAATATCGTCACGCATAGATTGAGTGGCCCGCGCGTGGTGTCGCCACCAACCAGCTCTACGTCATATTGCTGCGCCAGTGCGAAAAAACCTGCGCTGAATTGTGCCAGCCACGCTTCATCCA
>JANLID010000092.1 GCA_024654105.1 Gallionella sp.
GGACCGTTATAGTTACGGCCGCCGTTTACTGGGACTTCAATCAAGAGCTTGCACCCCATCATTTAATCTTCCAGCACCGGGCAGGCGTCACACTCTATAGCGGGTGTGAGCCACCCGACGAAGAGTCAGAGGTCAAGATGGCGGGTGTGACCCGCCCGGGGCTTGGCACCAGAAGGATAGTTGTGTCCGGGGGCTAGCGGATTGCTACGCTAAAGACTCCAGAAACCCCAGCAATGCTTCACGCTGGCGTGGCTGGAGGCGCGCAAAGGTTTTCAATAGCCGCCGTTCCTCCGGCAGCATCCATTCATAGGCGGACGCCGGTTCGGACACGGCCAAGGGGGGCGGCGGATGCATCTCGCCGCGCCCGGTGGAAAGCCATTCGATCGCCACACCGAGCAGTTTCGCCAGGCGCATCAGGTTCTTCATGTGGGGCGCCTTGCGCCCCGACTCCCATTCCGCTACCGAGGGTTGAGTGACGGACATGCGCCGCGCCAGCTCTTCCTGGCTCCACCCCCGCTCCAGCCGTGCCTGTTTGATGCGTTCTTTCATATGGCGGCTATTGTATCGGTATCGGCTATATCTCCTTAAATCGCAATGAGCTATATCATAGCTATCGGTGTTGGCTATAATAGGGTAAGTTGCAAGGGTATTACTGAAAGCGTGAGAGCAGCCTCCAAGCTGCAAATATGGGTACGGAAACGGCAAGCTCAAGTTATATGGATTGCCGTGTGCGTAACTGGGGCGTGACATGCGCATGCAACCAGTTACTATGCTTGAGTTGAGGAGTAGCGAGCGTGGATCAAGGAAAGGTTCTTTGCCGATGCTTAGAGGGACACTGTTTCCTGGAAAAAGATGCCGCATGGGTCAAGCAAAATCGCGCCCAGGCTTCGCATCCCAATGAGACTATTCTCGACCGCACGTTGCTTAACGCTCTTGATGCCGAGAGACTTCACGAGAAAAGTGAATGGATGGATTCCCTGGGGGTGAATGGAACATATCAAATCTGTTGCAGACTCAAGACAGAGCAACTCTTCTGAAACGCGCAAGGGATCTCAGCAAGCAGGGCAGGTCAATACGGCAGCACGGCGTCCGGTTTGGCTTGCAGCAGGACTTTGCGGAAATCTTCCTGGATGCGCTTTAGCGCCGCTGCGTTGTCCGCCTCGAAGCGCAGCACGATTACCGGGGTGGTGTTGCTGGAACGTTTTTTTGCAGTTGCTCGATCAGCGCGTAGTTCTCGCCTTCTTTCAGCTTGATTTGCAGCTCCGGCGTGTTGATCGCATCGGGGATGGCGTGCAGCGTGGCGTTGATGTCGGCCACCCGGCTGAGGAGTTCCAGCAGCCTTGCGCCGGCATAGAGGCCGTCGTCGAATCCGTACCAGCGCTCCCTGAAAAAAATATGGCCGCTCATTTCTCCCGCCAGCAGCGCGCCGGTTTCCTTCAGCTTGCCCTTGATGAATGAATGTCCGGTTTTCCACATCACCGGCTTGCCGCCGTGCTTCTCGATCCATGGCGCCAGATTGCGGGTGCATTTCACGTCGAAAATTATCTGCCCGCCAGGGTTTCTGGACAGCACGTCGGCGGCAAACAGCATCAACTGGCGGTCGGCGTAAATGATGCGGCCGTCCTTGGTGACCACGCCCAGGCGGTCGCCATCACCGTCGAAAGCCAGCCCGATTTCCGCGTCAGTGGTTTTGAGCGAAGGATAGGAACTTCAACCACACAAGTCAAACAAAACCTCCCCTTTGCGAGCCGCCAACCCGATTTTCATCGCCAGAACCATGACAGATTTCGCGCTTCACCCCTTCCCACGGCAAGAATTTGTCGCGCAAATGCCAAAAACCGACACACGCTAAACCCGGCGCACAAGCCTGCCCACGGCGAGGAAAAGATGACTCCTCACCAGGCGACGCGCTGATCGAACTCAAACACCGGTTCGGGCTGGGGTGCCGAATCCCATTGAGGATCGTTGCCCGCCTGTTCCTGTGCCATTGCGGCCTCCCACAGCGGCGGCCCGCGCGCCGGGGCGATTGTCGGTGGCTGCGCGGATTCGCCGATGTGGCCCAAAATCTTCCTCGCGGTACCGGCATCGGTGATGAAAGCGATGATGCGCATCTGTGTCTGACAAATCGGGCAGACCAGCGGCAGCGCTTCATAGATACGT
>JANLID010000106.1 GCA_024654105.1 Gallionella sp.
TATATTACATTTACATAGCATGGTTTGTAAATAGCATTTACATCTGGTGCTTTGTATTTTTGGGTTTCAGTTTTTGTGATTTGTTAACTGCTTGTTACTGCGTAATGTTGGTGCGTGTTTCAAACGCAATTAAAGACCCTAAAAGCAGAAACGCTTCCACTTGACACAGTAAGGAAATATCCTTACAGTAAAGTTATCAATCAGTTCAAGGAGTATTTCATGCCCCACATTCACGAAGTAGCGACTGTTACCTCAAAAGGCCAGATTACCCTGCCCAAACCTATCCGTCAGGCATTGGGAATTGGGGTCGGAGGCAAGGTGGCCTTCGATCTCCGCGGTTCTGATGTCGTTGTGTCCCGTGCCGACGAAGAGCATGAAGACCCTGCCATAGGCGCTTTTCTGGCCTTGCTGGAAAACGACATCAAATCCGGCAAACACTTAAGCTCTATGCCGGACGATCTGGCGCAGGCGATGCTGGCCAATCTGCATCACAGCGTTGATCTCGATGAGGAGATCGTCGGCGAAGTTGCTCTGTAATGCAGCGCCACGGTTGGTCGTTGCTGTTTCACGGTTGCCTGATTGAGCAACTTCAGAAGCTGAAGATAGCTTCAGACCGGGCTGAAGCGTCTGATCCTCTAAATTTTGCGGCCAACGTGCATGGCAATGATGTTGTCACAAATGATAGAACCCGCCATGCCCGTTTCCCTCACCTCAATCCTCTCCCGCTTGCGGGAGAGGAGGCAAACGAATCGCTACGCGAGTTTAAAGTTAATGCCAACGTCAAGCTGTACCGCGCTTTGAGTCATTTGATTTTTGAAATCGTGCCAAGTGACCCCGCCCGCGAGGAATATCGGCAGGGTAATACGATGGGGACGGCTTATCGCCATTGGCGTAGAGCCAAAATCGGACGCAGATTCAGGCTGTTTTTCCGTTACGATTCGAAGGCGAAGGTGATTGTTTTTGCTTGGGTCAACGACGAACACACGTTGCGTTCTGCAGGCAGCAAATCTGATCCCTACGCGATATTTCAGAAAATGTTGGATAGAGGTAATCCACCAGATGACTGGCCTGCGCTGCTGGCAGCATGTCAAACGGATTGGAGCGACAATCCTTTGTAGCTGTGCTACGGGCAAACAGCCAGTCGCTTTCGCAAGATTTTGCAAGTGCTTGTGGTTATAATGGTCGGGATTTCGGCGTATGCCCTTGGGGACGCCAAATAAAATAATGGCTTGCAGCGATGCAGGCCATTTTTATTTGCGGCTTGTCCCGATTTTGCCCCGGTTGTGTTCAGACGAAAATAACTTAACATCCGGAAGGGCGTGTATCGGTTGTCTTTGCCTAACGGGCATGGCAGCAGTGCCGCCCCTGATAATGAACTCGCCATGCCCGTTCCTTCACCTCAATCCTCTGATGGAGCTGCTAGCCATTCGACTAGGCTGGAAAACTACTCCAGCCAAGTCGCTGGTTATCCCGCAAGCGGGGAGAGCGAAGCGAGGGGGGCGAAGCCAGGCGAACGAATCGCTACGCGAGTCTCACGTTAATGCAGTGACTTGACCTCATTGCGCGAGATGCATGTCATGTTTCAATCCCCTGAGTAGGCGCATTTTTTTCTCTCTAATTCCCTAAAGAAAACTCATTTTGTGTCGTTAGAGTACCTAACCTGATAAATCCGGATGTGAATAAATCAGGACGAACGTAATGAACAACTTGGTGGCACAGATTTTCCCTGAAGAATCAAGTTGCAATTGTCCATATAGCTTATATGGCTGATGCTGATGGTGCTTGAGCACAGATGATACAGGGCAAGTTTGAAGAATATGTTCTGGATGGGGCAAAGCAAAAAAGCTGGCTGAGAATTCAAGCAGGACAGTGAGCTGGCTCAAGATTTGATCGGTAGCTGTTAGCCGGCAGCCAAAACTACAACACAGTTGGGACAAAACCAGCTTGATGACCGGAGAGCAGTATTAACGAAAGCGAACAGGAGTTGATTATGTTGAACAACATGAAAATTAGTACCCGGCTGATATTTTTTATGACACTGTTACTGGTGTTAGCGATAGTGCTTGGCGTGGTGGGGATTGTGGGCATGAGCAAGGCAAATGATGGGCTGCGCTCGGTGTATGAAGATCGCGCCGTCCCGCTGATGGATCTGGGGCTCGTTATCGATATGGTCAATCGTGTCCGCACCAATGCCGTAGTTGCCGCCAATGCCCTTGCGCCGGAGGTGGCCGGAAAAGCCAACGAAGACACCCTGTCGCTGGATGGCGAAATAGACAATCTATGGAAAAAATACACTGCCACTTTTCTGACCCCGGAAGAAAAGCAACTGGCAGACAACTTCGGCCAGCAATGGAAGAGCTACCAGGCATCGCGCAATGTCACCCTGAAGCATGCGATGGAAGGTAACTTTGCCGCCGCCAAGGAAAACGCTATCAAGGATGCCGGCCCAAAATTTACCGCCGCGCGTGAGACCCTGTTCAGCCTGATCGAGCTGCAGGGTGCGGTGGCCAAGCAAGAGTATGAGTCGGCTGTGTCACGTTATGAAATGATTCGCAACATCGCTTTGGCGCTCATTTTGATTGGCGCGGCAGTGAGCGTGTTACTGGGGGTGCAGACTATTCGCGGCATCAACCGCTCGGTGGAAGAATTGCGCGGCGTGATGATAAAGATGTCGGCGGATGGCGATTTAAGCGCGCGCGCCAAAGTATATGGGCAGGATGAAATCGGCCAGGCGGCGACGGCGTTCAACGCGCTGATTGACGGTTTTGCCAATATCATCCGGCAAGTGCTGGGCAGTGCCGGCACGGTATCCAGCACAGCGGCGCAACTGTCCACCTCCTCATTGCAAATTGCACAAGGCTCGCAGGCGCAGAGCGAGGCAGCAGCCTCCACGGCGGCGGCAGTGGAACAGATCACCGTGAGCATCAACTCCGTGGCAGCCAATACCGAGGATGTGCGCAAGCTGTCCGAGCAAAGCCTGCAGCAAGCGAGGCAAGGTAATGAGAGCGTTACGGTGATGATGGCAGAGATCGACGCCGTGCAGGAAGCTGTCAACCAGATCACCAGCTCAGTCAAAGAATTCGTCGATAGCACCCATACCATTGCTGGCATGACGCAGCAGGTGAAGGAGATCGCCGACCAGACCAATCTGCTGGCGTTGAATGCGGCGATTGAAGCGGCGAGAGCCGGTGAGCAGGGACGCGGTTTTGCGGTGGTGGCGGATGAAGTGCGCAAGCTGGCGGAAAAATCCGCGAAATCGGCCAACGAGATCGATCAGGTCACCAACTCCTTGAGCCAAAAAACCAATCAGGTTGAAGCCGCCGTAAAGGCTGGTCTGCATTCTTTGCAGGCGACACAGGAGCAGGTCGAGCGTGTCGCCGAGGTGTTGGCCGGAACGGGCGACGCAGTCACGAAATCCAGCCACGGCGTAAACGATATCGCGGCCTCGGTGAACGAGCAGAGCCTGGCGAGCACCGAAATTGCGCGCAACGTGGAAAAGATCGCGCAAATGTCGGAAGAGAACCATGCTGCGGTGGAATCGAATACTCAGGAAATTGTGCGTCTGGAGCAACTGGCCAGGGAGTTGCAGAGTGCGGTGAGCCGGTTCAAGGTGTAGATGAAAAATAGGGAGTAGGGAGTAGGGAGTAGGGAGTAGGGAGTGGTCTCCCACTACCCACTGAGGCGCAAAGCGCCGCCCCACTTACCACTTGCCGCTTGGAATTTTCCGGAAAGAACAGATTATGCAAAATAAAAATGCTTATGTTTCGCAAAAGGAAGTGCCGCTCCCGGCGAACGGTGTCATTATCTCGAAAACCGACACCAAGGGCATCATCACCTATGCGAACGATGCGTTTGTGGCGATTTCGGGCTATTCGCGCGAAGAGCTGGTCGGCAAGAGCCACAATATTGTGCGCCACCCCGATATGCCGCCCGCAGCTTTCAAGTGGCTGTGGGATACGCTGAAAGAGGAACGCCCGTGGCGCGGCATGGTCAAGAACCGCTGCAAGAATGGCGATCATTATTGGGTACGCGCTACCGTCGCGCCGATTATCGAAGGCGGCAAAGTTTCCGGCTATGTGTCGGTGCGCAAACCACCGACGCGCAATCAGATCGCCGAAGCGGAAGCGTTGTACCGGCAACTGAACCAATCCGGTGCGCAGATCACTTCGAAATATGAGCGGTTCAAGTTCAAAAACTGGCCGCTGAAGGTTAAATTGCAATTCATCATCCAGGCCACGCTCATCGTTGCCCTGGCTATCGCGCAAATTTTTGCTTCTGCGTATCTGCAGGGGGGACCGAAAAATCTGGCGGTTGAAAAGGGCGCCCAGCTTGCCAATGAAATTATCGACAGCGCGAACATGCTGATGGTGGTCGGGCAAATCAGCGAGGTAAGCAATCGCAAGCTGTTAATCAAAAAGGTCAGTTCGTTACCCGGCGTTAGATCTGTGCAGCTTGTCCGTGCCCAGCCGGTAGTGGGTCTGTACGGCCCCGGGCTGCCGGAAGAGCAGATCAAGGACGATGCGCAGCGGCAGGCGATCGAAAGCAAAAAACAGACAATCACTTTTACAACTGACAAGCATGGCGCGACGCTGTTGCGGATGATAACGCCCTATCTGTCGAGCAAGGATTTTCACGGCACCGATTGCACCGGCTGTCATGCGGTGCCGGAAGGTATAGTACTTGGCGCTTCGGATGTGGTGATCGACATGACATCGGATAACGCCAAGGTTAATCGCCTGGAGATGCAGATGCTGGGCGGGCAGATTGCGCTGCAAATTTTCCTGTTCTTTTTGATCGGCTATTGTGCCGAAAAATATGTCCGTCGCCCGGTTCATGCCGTAAGCAATGAATTCAGGAATATCATGGAAGGCAATTTAGATACCGAACTGGATATTTACACCCGGGATGAAATGGGGTCGTTATTGTGTGAAATTCAAACCATGCAATGCTACCTGCGTACCATGGTGGACGAAATCGTCACGCCGGTCGGGCAGATTCAGCAGCGCATCATGGGCATGGATGCCAGAGTGTCCAGCGTGGCGGATAATGCAGTGGATGAGCAGGATCATATCCAGCGGATTGCCAGCACCATGGAGGAATTCAGCCAATCGATCGCCGAGGTGGCGGAGATGGCGGCGGATTCGCTCAATGACGCACGGGCGATGCAGCAAATTATTTTTGATAGCGCCGGCCGGATGGAAAATAACATCAGTCCGGCGATGAACAAGGTCGTGGACACTGTGCAATCTTCCAGCAATACCATTACCGATCTCAGTTTGGCTATTCAGAAGATCGGCGCGATTGCGAACGCCATCAAGGATATTGCCGAACAAACCAATCTGCTGGCGTTGAACGCGGCGATTGAGGCGGCGCGCGCCGGGGAGCAAGGACGCGGCTTCGCGGTGGTGGCAGACGAGGTGCGCAAATTGGCGGAACGCACCGCCGCCAGCACCAAGGATATCACCCGCACCATCGGGGATATCAATGTAATTTCAGAAAATGCCGTGGCATCCATGCGTGGTGCGGTAACCGATGTTGAAGCCGGTGTTGCCCTGATTCACGAGAACAGCGAAGGCCTGAAAATGATCAAGAATGCGATGGTCAAGGTGGATGAACGCATGGAGCATATTGCCAATGCATCCAAGGAGCAGTCCGTGGCAAGCGAGGGCGTGGCGAATAGCCTGGAGCACATCACTGGTCTGGTAGACAACAATGCGCATTCTGCCAAGGATGCCAAATTGGCAGCGGAAGAGTTGGCCAGATCGGCGGAAGAACTGAAGAAGGCGGGGTACCCGCTGACCAAATGCGCGATGGGGTAAATGGGGAGTAGGGTAAGCCGGTTCAGGGTAGTGGCCGGTGGTTCGACAAGCTCACCACGAACGGTTAAATGAACGGCATGGGGATTGATGGGAAGTTCATGATGAAAAATAGTATTAAAAAATATTACACTCACCTGGGTTTGGCC
>JANLID010000131.1 GCA_024654105.1 Gallionella sp.
AACCTCCATCTTGCCAGCAATGGCCGCCCTTCTCTACCTCTTTTTGCTCCCAATTTGGCGGTTAATTCAGCTCAGGTAGGGAGTTTTGCAAGAGCCTCTACTGTATTCTCTTTTTTCGGGTTTAATCAATCGCGGAGTGTTTATGGGCCTGGGGCCGGTAATGCTGGATGTGTTGGGAACGCAACTGACTGCCGAAGACGAGGCACGGTTGCGCCATCCGCTGGTCGGCGGAGTGATCCTGTTCGCGCGCAACTACGAATCGCCTGGCCAGCTCGCCGGGCTGACTGCTGCGATTCACGCGCTGCGCACGCCACCGCTGCTGATTGCGGTGGATCACGAGGGCGGGCGGGTGCAGCGTTTTCGCGAGGGCTTCACGAAGATTCCCGCGATGCGCGAACTCGGAAAAATCTGGGATGCGCATCCGCAGCGTGCGCGCCATCTGGCGCAGCAGGTCGGTTATGTGCTGGCGGCGGAGCTGCGCGCGTGCGGCGTGGATTTCAGTTTCACGCCGGTGCTGGATGTGGACTACGGGCAAAGCAGCGTGATCGGCGACCGCGCATTTCACAGCGACACTCAGGCGATCGCTGAACTGGCGCACAGTCTGTTGATCGGGTTGAGGCAGGGCGGGATGCACACGGTCGGCAAGCATTTCCCCGGTCACGGTTTCGTGAGCGCCGATTCGCATCTGGACATTCCGGTGGACGAGCGCGCGTTTGTCGACATCGAAATGTATGACCTGCTACCGTTCCGGCAAATGGTGGATTACGGCCTGACTGCGGTGATGCCCGCGCACATCATCTATCCGCAGGTAGACAGCCGCCCGGCAGGATTTTCGCCGATCTGGTTAAAACACATCCTGCGCGGCCAGCTAGGCTTCGAGGGCTGTATTTTCAGCGACGACCTGAGCATGGAAGGCGCCGCCGGCGCGGGCAACATCGTGCAACGTGCCGAAGCCGCGCTGAACGCAGGCTGCGACATGGTGCTGGTATGCAACAAGCCGGCAGCGGCAGACGAATTGCTACAAGGATTGCATTGGGAAATGCCCGCCACCAGCAAAGCGCGCCTCGCGCAGATGCGCGGCAAGACGCATCCCGAATCACTGGCTCATCTGCATGAGCAGCATCACTTTCTCAAGGCGCTGGACGAAGTTGCCGCCATCGGCATGGGCAATGCGGAATTGCCGCTGACGTGACTTTGCCAATTACCATCCCGCCTGAGATAATCCCTCGCGTGAAATCTTCGCGTCACACACATTGGGGTGTTGTAGAGCATGAGTGAATTACAGGCAGTTTTGCTGATGATCGGTTTCGGCGTGATCGTCGCGGTGTATGCCTTTGGCTGGTGGCAGCAACGAAAGTACCGGCGCAAATTTGGCGCGGCCTTCAAGGCGAACCATGCGGATGCGCTGTATCGGGAAAATGCCGCCGCTGCGGGGGAGCAGATTCAGCAACTGGCATCACTCGAGACAATAGAAGATGTCATGGAAGAGCCCATCGCGGCAGTTGATAAGACTATCGAATCGACCGCCCCGGAACGAGCGGACAGGAACCTGCCGGGCGATTCCTGCGCCCTGCTGGACGTGCGCAGCGATTTCATCATCGAATTGCACCCGGCTGAACCCTGCCCCGCCGCCGCGCTGGATGGCCTGTGGCAACGCAAGTTCGATTTCGGCAAGCCGGTGCAGGTATGCGGGATGACGTTCAATTCTCTGCAATGGCAACGTGTCATTGCCGAAAATCAGACTTTGTACTCGCGCTTTCGAATTGCCCTGCAACTGGTGGATCGGAGCGGAGCAATCAGTCTGGCGAAGCTGGCGGATTTTCGTGATCTGGTGCTGGGCGTCGCCGGGCAGATCAAGGCCGATGCCGCAGCCCCGGACGTCCATGAAGCGCACCGGCGCGCAGTCGAGCTGGACGCATTCTGCGCCGAAGTGGACCAGATGATCGGGATTAATCTGATGCCACCCGGCGAACGATTGTTGCTCTGCGGCAGAATTGCACAAGCGGCCGCTTTGCGCGGCATGACATTGGAAGCGGACGGTGCCTTTCATTTGCTGGATGCGCAGGGGCATAGTCTGTTCAGCCTGGCCAATCAGGACGCCAGGCCGTTTCAGTATCACGCCCCGGAAGATACCGTGGGCACAAGCGGCATCACGCTGCTGCTGGATGTGCCGCGCACAGAGAATCCTGCCAAACAGTTTTTCCGGATGGCGCGAATCGCCCGGGAATTGGCCAGGGAGTTGCAGGCCAACTTGGTGGACGACCATCGTGTCGCGTTGACCGATCCTGCGCTGGCGGTTATCCGCGAGCAGATTATCCGGGTCGAAACCAAGATGAGCGCCAGCGACATCGTACCGGGCAGCGCGCAGGCGCGGCGCTTGTTCGATTGATGGACAGGGCTTTGTTAATGTCAAATTCTATTGCCGCCCTTCCCTCTCTCCTGCTCTCTGGTGGAACTACTAGCCATTCGACTAAGCCCGCAAGCGGGCAAGTCGCTGGTTATCCCGGAGGGAGAGAGGGGCGAGGAATCGCTACGCGATGACATTTGACGCAAAAGCACGCATCGCGCAACTGCGCACCGAAATCGAACGGCACAACTACCGGTATTACGTGCTCGATGACCCCTCCATTCCCGATGCGGAATTTGACAAGCTGTTCCGCGAACTGCAAGCGCTCGAAGCGCAACATCCCGAACTGCTGATCCCCGATTCGCCGACGCAACGCGTCGGCGGCAAACCGCTGAAATCCTTTGCCGAAGTGCAGCATCGCACGCCGATGCTGTCGCTCAACAATGCCTTCAGCGAGGAAGAGGTGCGCGCCTTCGATGCGCGCATCCGCGAGGCTCTCGGTGCCGCGGAAGTGAAATATGCGGTCGAGCCTAAATTCGACGGACTGGCGATCACGCTGACTTACCGTGACGGGGTGTTCGTGCAGGGCGCGACACGCGGTGACGGCAACACGGGTGAGGATGTCACCGAGAATCTGCGCACCGTGCGCGCCATTCCGTTGCACCTGAGCGAGCCGGTCGCCGATGTCGAAGTGCGCGGCGAAGTGCTGATGTTCAAACGCGATTTTGCCAGGCTGAATGACGAGCAGCGCGCCAGGGGCGAAAAGGAATTTGCCAATCCACGCAATGCGGCGGCGGGTTCGCTGCGCCAGCTTGATTCGCGCATCACCGCCAGCCGCCGCCTGAGTTTTTTCGCCTATGGCATCGGGTTATGCGAGGGCGCCGTTCTGCCTGCCCGGCATGATCAGCAATTGGTCTTGTTGCGGCGCTGGGGGATGCCGGTTGCGCAGCAGCGTCGCGTGGTGCAAGGCGTGGAAGGGCTGCTGGGTTATTACCGCGAGATCGGCGCGCAACGCGCCGGGTTGCCATTCGACATCGACGGCGTAGTGTACAAGGTCAACGATACCGCGCTTCAGCAACAGCTTGGGTTTGTGTCACGCGCGCCGCGCTGGGCCATCGCGCACAAGTTTCCCGCCGAAGAGGCGATGACCGTGTTGCTGGACATCGAGGTACAGGTCGGGCGTACCGGCGCGCTGACACCGGTGGCGCGGCTTGCGCCGGTATTCGTCGGCGGCGTGACCGTGACCAATGCGACGCTGCACAACGAGGATGAAATCCGCCGCAAGGATGTGCGCATCGGCGACACCGTTATCGTGCGCCGTGCCGGAGATGTCATCCCTGAAGTGGCGCGCGTGGCAGTGGGGAAACGTCCGCATGATGCGCGCGAATTTGTCATGCCGGAGCGATGTCCGGTGTGCGGGTCGCATGTCGCCAGGCTGGCGGACGAGGCCGTATGGCGCTGCACCGGCGGTCTGTTCTGTCCGGCGCAACGCAAGCAGGCGTTGCTGCATTTCGCCAGCCGCCGCGCGCTGAACGTCGAGGGTCTGGGCGACAAGCTGGTCGAGCAACTGGTCGATGCGCATCTCGTCGATACGCCTGCCGATTTGTATAAACTCGAACTACCCGCGCTGGCGGACCTGGAGCGCATGGGCGAAAAATCCGCACTCAATTTGCTGCACGCGATCGAACACGGCAAGCGCACCACGCTGGCGCGTTTCATTTATGCGCTCGGCATCCGCAATGCCGGCGAGGCGACAGCAAAAGATTTGGCGCAGCACTTCGGCTCGCTGGATAATCTGCTTGCCGCCGATGCAGCAAGCTTGCAACAGGTGCGCGATGTCGGTCCGGTGGTGGCGCAGAGCATCGTGGATTTTCTGGCGGAAGCGCACAACCGCGAAGTCATCGCGCAGTTGCGCGCCAGCGGGGTACATTGGCCAGAACACGGGCAGCGCCAAATGACGGAGTTGCCGTTCAGCGGCAAAACTTTCGTGCTGACCGGCACGCTTGCTGCGATGAGCCGCGATGAGGCCAGGGAAAAACTGGAAGCGCTGGGCGCCAAGGTCAGCGGCAGCGTATCGAAAAAGACCGACTATGTGGTGGCAGGAGCCGAGGCGGGCAGCAAACTGGACAAGGCGCAGGAACTGGGTGTGGTGGTGCTGGATGAACAGCAGTTTATGGCATTGCTGAATGAATGAAGATATGTCCGCAGATGCGGATTCAACAGCGAGCAAAATTATCGGGCCACATGATTGCACCCAGTACCATTTTCATTCTTCTCCTGATTCTTTCACTTCAGTACGCGCCCAGCCTTGCGCAAAAGTGATGCGC
>JANLID010000152.1 GCA_024654105.1 Gallionella sp.
GCGACCGCCGCCGATATTGCCAGTTATGAATCGGCCCTTTTCATCCTGTTGCGGTTTAATGGATTCCGGCATTTCTCTGGGCTCACACCATCATGTTCGGAGCGAGGTTGCGCAGCAGCCATATCAGCACCGCGACGATTACCACTACCTTGATGATTGTTTTCATCGTGCCGTCTATTGGTAGCATTGGCACAACGTACAGAATCGCACCGACGATAATCAGTGCGACGAGTAGGGTTACAAGGCTCATTGGAGAATATCCTTTGGCGAACCGAAGGGCCGGTTGTGCGGCGCAATTTCAGATATTACACGCAAACTTAATCTAGCTTCTACCCAATGTCAAATGCGCTCATATGATGCGATCACGTCGCAGACGAACCGCACGATTGTTAGCGCCCTTGCCGATGCAGCCTTGCCTTCGAACTCACGGCTGGCACCAGCTACCCCAGCGGGGATTTCATGCCTCACCACGTTCTCGAATATCACGAAATAATCCGCAAGCTGGCCGGGGAAGTAATCACGGATGCGGTGCAATTGCTCGCGCGCGTCGATCTCACGGTTGCAGGCGTGTTCGGAATTGCCGCTGCCCGGTATGCGCTGGCCGTATTGTGCCGTTACCCGCTGTTGGCAACCGGCGATGCTCCACAAAACCAAGCAGTGATCAATGATCTTGTGGTGGGTATCGTCGATCTTGTCGCCCCAGCGTCGAACCGGTGAGCCGCCGTTGTTGCGATAAACCATCGCATTGGTGTTCGTCTCGCTGTGCGTCACGAAGTCGCGGGTGAAGTCGCCATTAATGACTTGTGCGACCGGCGGGGTTTCCAGCGCCTCGATTTGCAACTGCCTTTTCTTGCTGCGACCACGAGCCATCAGTGCGTCACCTTCGATTGCTGTTCATCAGGATCACGCTTGAGCCGTAGAAACTCGTTGGCCAACTCCAACACGCGGGATGATAGAACACCATGCTCGAAAACACCGGACTCTTCGCAAAATGCCTTGAACTCGGCATCGATGATGTCAAACTCTGCGGCCATCAGTCTTCCCATTCCTCTTTGCGTATTTGCTGCATTTCCTGTGCATAGCGGGAATATCGGTCGATGGTGCCTTCTGGCAAGCCATAGGCATTGTCGTTGGCGGGCTTGCAGTCCTTGCAAAGTGACTGGGTCATGTCCGATCATCTACCTTGTTAGGTGGGGGAGGTAGGGGTTGCCAATGTGTCGGCTGATTGAAGCGATGCGGCTCGTAAAGCGTCGGGAACCAATCGTGCGACATGCCAACGCCAACCTTATCATTGCCAAATAGCAGAAGTGGAATATCATCAGGCGCTGTCGATATCGGTTGCCAGTCAGCCATTTACGCCTCCATCGATTACTCGGAACCCGACAAGCCTCTTTTTACCATCACCAACGTCAACGGCGCGAACATAACCTTCATCGAACATCTTATCGATATCGCGGGCGCTATCATAACTAGCACATTCAGGCGCGCTGCAGCCGGTCCAATAACCATCTTCTTCCACAAGTGGCGCCGGGCAAACCGTGAAAAGTTCGCCGCATTCCACGCAACGATATTCTGCGACCTGCGTTCCATATTCATTCACGGTTTCACGAAGCCTAGCCATTTGCTCTAAGTCTCCGCTGCCGTGCTCGGTTGCGCAATACTTGGCGCTTGCGCCGGATATCCCAACTCTCGTTGATGATGTCCTCAAGCACCGCAAGTTCGCCGCGTTCGATAGGATCGAGCCAGTTTCGCCAGTTGTCGGTCATATCCCCTTGTCGCTTATCTGCTGGCAACAGTCAAGCCCCTTTCAGCTACCCTCGGTGAGCGTTTTCTTGATGCCCTCTACCAGCCCGATCTGCGCGAACGGGTCAAGCGAACCAGCTTGGCAAAAGCCTGAACACGCCACGCCTTCATCGTCTATATACCCGTAGATCACGATGATATGTTGGGCCTTCCATTCGCCGGTTTTAACGCGGTGGGCCGCTATTTCAAGCGCTTCCGATGCTGGATGCGCAGATGGTTCGCCGCTTCCCTTTTTCCAACGGATATCGGTCAAGCTGGTCGGCTCGCTCATTTGCCTTTCCTTCGTTTGCCGCGCGGACGCCCGCCTGTTTCATCCCGCGCCACCTCTGCCATGTTGCGGTGGTATGGCATAGGCCAGCAATCAGGGGCTGGGCGGGGACGTAGTGAATAGGGGATCATGGTTCGCTCGTCTCTCCTTTCCTGCGCTGGACCTCGTACTTTATCAGGCGCAGCGTTTCTCTCGCAGAGAATGCTCGGCTTGTCGGCTCACCCCTTGAAGGCGTTGACCATGCGCCAGTCCACAGCTTTTCGCTTGCTGGCGGTTCGGTCATTTCGTTCAATTCCGCGATGCTCGGGAAAAATTTGCAGTTCAGCAATACTTCCTTGGCTAGTTCGTCGGCGCGAGCCTTCGTCAATCCGGCAAGGAAGCGTGCGTAAAGCCTCCCCTTCATTTCGCCGCCATCGTCGTCGTCGGCGCGCTTGGCGCATGACGCTGCCCACATTCGCAGAATCTTGTGAGCGTGGGCCTCGCTGCACATTTCAGGGAGTTCGACTTCCTTGGCTATCGACAAGAGCCAATCGATGTCCTGCCGTTCCCACTTCGCCGGAAGCTTGCCCAAGTCCGCTTCCGTTAGCGTGCTCAGCAAGTTTTCGGTCAAGGGCGCGGATAAATCCGTCACCACTCGCTGAGCCACCTCGCCTATCCTTTCCATTTCCACTCCAATCTTGCTTGATCTCAAAAATTCCAGTCCATTGGTTTTCAGTTGATTGGTCAAGCACAGCCCCAGGATCGTGTCCTGTTGCCTTCCATCGATCCAGTTTTCCAATCAGCAGTTCAATCGCTCGCGGCGTTGGCATCCCGCTTTTGCGCCTGCGCATGGCAATGAACGCATTCCAAGGCTCAACTGGTATCCAGTCAGGGATATCAGGCCAATCACGCATAGCCGTGTGCTGGGGGGTTATAGGGGGCTCTTCCTTATTGGAGATGGGACTAGGACTAGGACTAGGAGTTGGCGAGCGGTTGCAACCTAATTCAACCGTGGTTGAATGCCTGCCGTTTCTTTTCAATGCACTAGCCTTGCCAGCCGCAGACTGCCTTTCACGATACCGTTTGACAGCATTGGCTTCGTCGATCAATCTTCCTTGCGTCCAATAGCCGTTTTCGATCTTAAAAAATGCGCTCATAACCGGCCTGATTCGCTTCCACTGCGAAGGCGTCATCTTGGCATATCTGGCTAGCAGCTTATCATCATCCGGCAGCCGCTTTTCTTGCGTCCGCCATGCGATCATGAGCAAAAGGAGATAGGCACCGTGCTCGATTGTTGTCAGGTGCGACGTGTCCGCCAAGTAGGCGTCTGTCCAAAGCGGCATCGATGGGAACTCGGCCATTATTCGGTTGCCGGTTCAAAGGCACGATCTAATTCTTCCTTAGCGACAGGCAAGTTGAATAGTGCTTGTTTCAGAATACGCCGGATTTCCTCCAGGCGCTTATCAGCATCCAACACCCTCGCATCAGCATCGCATGCGGACATCAAATCCCCGATCCGTCTACGAACAGCCCAAAGACCAATATTTCCATCAAGTTCCAACCAATCCAATATCTCATTGCGGATAGCTATCCATTCACCAGCTTCACTCTCCGCTTTTTTCCGCATGGTGTCTCGATAAGAACTCATCTCTGTATCAATACGCTTGCGTTCATAATCAGCCACCGCGATTGCGTCCGCTGTACGCTGTTCAGCGGTAACTAAATCACGGGCAGCGAGTGCGACGGCGGAACCGAATTTTTGTCGGATAGTTTCGTTTTCTTTCCACATCTCCATTCGGCGCGGGCGCGGTTCCCGCCTTGCGTATGTTCGCGAAACCCCGTCTATAAGCAATTTCATGCATGCTTCAAACGGCGGAGTAACACTTTGCAGTGTAGGGCGTCTGGAATATCTCCACACATGTTCCTTGCGGACGATTAACCCACATGCGTCTGGGATATCAGCTACTGTGCAAAGCCCATCTGGAACAGCGAATGTTACCGAACCCGCATAACGCTGATATGCCTGCCATTTACCGGAAGTAGTATCCGACCGCAGATCGCTCCTACTAACCTTTATCTCAAAAGCCGATGGTCGAGGACGACTATAACTTTTATCCAAAGTGAACACGTCTGGTCTGGGCGAACCACTTGGTCCAAGCTGCATATCCGTCCACACCATGCGGGTTGGCGCCATAAGGTAGCCAGCGAGGTCGGCCGCTAGGTCATCATGCTTCCACTCGCTTAGAGCGCGCTTGCATTTCGGTAAGGCTGGGGGTATATTGTTCATAGGGCGCGGTTGTGGTTACTCCTTTAAGCTATTACCGCGTCAGGCTTCGAAACCGGTAAAGTCATCGAAGCCGCCGCGCCCGCCATCATGCATCAAAGTTCGCCATCTTGCAACCCTTGACCATGCTTGAGGTTTCCGTTAAATACATGCTCAGCCATGGCTTACCCTCCTAGTTGCCATGGGGGCCGGGATCGAATGAGACGTCACTCTCCCGGCCCAATATCTCAACCTCTACGCGGCCTGGTGCCTGTGGTTCGCAGAACTCATAGCTGGGCAGGAAGCGGGCGTCGTTAATTTCAAGCGCGTCGGCAATTCCATCGATAGCGGCCTTTAGCCTATTCGGGAACGAGACGCGATCACCGCGCCGATCCGGTGGCACGAAGCGAAAATGGATGCGAATATCGCCGCTGTCTGGCATAGGCGGAAGCTTGGCCGCCAGTGTGGCTATGTGAGCGCCGTCACGCTGGGCCTTGACCACCTTGGCGAGCACCCACCATCTGTTTTTGTTATGGCCGCTAAGGCTGGCTGGGGGCCAAGGCAAGATTATCATTCGTAATCCTTTGCGCGTTCAAGGCGCTTCCGGCATGGCGTGATCCAGTCGAGTTTCGTGGGATATTCTCCATCGATCCACATGAGCCAGCAATAGGCAGTGGCAGTCGAGCCTTCCGGCGCGAGACGGCCTTTGTGCATCACAACACGTTCGGTAAACTGGAGCACGAATGAAGGCGGGTTGACCGAGAAAAGACGCGCGAATCGCCCCTGCCCTTCAAGGAACGCGGAACGCACGATCATTGCGAAACCTATCGTGCTGGTCTTGCCAGCCCGACGAATGAACTCTTCAGCCAGACGAAACGGTGGGTTGGTTATCGTCCAGTCAACACGGTCCAGCGGACTTGGGTAAAGATAATCAGCAACCGGAAACCCAGCACCATAATCGTGCACGTCGCTGGCCTCAACACTGCCGAAATACTCACGCAGCGGCTTTACCATGTGGCCGCGATTCGCAGCCGGTTCTCGGCAAGTCATGTGGCTGATGTCGTGGTCATTCATAATCAGCCATTCGCACAGCGCCCTCGTTGCCCAAGGCGGTGTGGGAAAATCGTCTAGCGAATCGTGTGCCTCAGACCGTTGCTGCATGACGGCACTTGATGTATTCTGCCCCACTACCTCGCCTCCCTGTTGCGCAATTTACCAAGCGCAATCTCGCGTCCAAGCTTTGCCATCATCGCCTCACGATCCCATGCCTCATTGTACTGCTCCCGATCTTCGAGTATATCCCAATCAATGCGTTGAGCTTCATGCCGCAGCCGGTGAAATTTGCGCGCCGCGCGAACCAAACGCCTGGTGATCACCTGCCGAGCCATTCCGGCCTACCGCATTCGATGGCCTCACGTTCCAGCTTTTCCAGTTTGTCGCGGGTGCGCCTGATCGCCTTGGGCAGATAGTGCTTGCGCCATTCGATGCTGCGAATCTCGGCTTCGGTCAATTCAGGCAATGCGGCCTCCATGGCGTTTGGCGAAGCGTTCGCGTTGGAGCGCGTGCCAGTCTATCATTTCGCCGATCCGTTCCACACCCGGCGCGCGGCCATATTCACGCAGTGTCATTGCCCTGATATAT
>JANLID010000170.1 GCA_024654105.1 Gallionella sp.
ACGCAGTTCGGCGCCTGGGCCGGCACCGGCATCCTCAACTCGGCGCAGGTAGCGGGTGCGGCGCTGGCCTTCGAGCCGGACGGGATCGATACCCTGAAGGTGGCGGAGATATTCAACATCACGCGCATCCTGTTCCTGCCGATCATCGTGCTGTGGCTGGCAGTGTGGTACGTGAAACGCGAGGAAGGCGCGCAAAAGGTCGACCTCGGTCATGTGGTGTTCGCCAAGTTCCCGCTGTTCGTGCTCGGCTTTATCGTGATGTTCGTCCTCGGTTCCACCGGCATCTTCGCGCCCGGCTCGGAACTGCCCGGCAAGTACTTCGACAACAGCGAAAAGCACTTGGTGAAGAAGGACAAGGAGGGCAACATCAAGTCGAGCAAGATGCTGTCCGACAAGGACGCCGAGCTGCTCAAATCGGAAGCCGACAAACTGACGGACGATACGCAGAAAGCAGCGCTGGCCAGCCTGGTCGAAAACAAGAGGGCCAGCTCGTTCGAGCATGATCGGCAGTTGGCGAAAATCCTCAACGCAAATATTCTGTCGAAGAAGGGCAACAAGGCACTGAAGTCGATACACAGCGCGGTGTTTAAACCCGCGCCGCGTATCTCAAAGTTCCGGAACATCATCGCCTGGTTCTTCACCTTCGGTCTGGTCGGCCTGGGCATGCAAATCACCATGGCCTCGATCAAGCAGGCCGGCGGTCAGCCCTTGATCATCGGCTCGATGGTCGGCGCCGTGAAGGCGGTCGGATCACTGATCGTGGTGTGGCTGCTCGTGAAAGAAATCGTTTAACGGATTTAACGAAAAATTCTGAGAGGTGCAATCATGAAAGAGAAATTTGATCGCGGTACGGCGCTGACGATATTCCGCAATGACCGTCTTGAGGATATCGGCGCCCTGGTGCTGTCATTGGTCATCGCCTTCCTGGTATACAATTTTGTCAACTGAGTAGGCGTCGGAAACAACCGCCCCGGTGGCCGGTATAACCGCCACCGGGGTTTTTTTTGAAACATCTCGAAGCATCAGGATTCCCCATGGCCAAACCAAAACATATCCTGCTCGCCAGCCACGGCACCGAGGGCGCACGGGCGGCGGAGAAGCTCGCTTATTCCTTCTGTGGCCCCGGCGCCATCCTGCATCATCTGATTGTGGTGCCGGATTTCTGGAAAGGCATGCAAGGCGATGACTGGCTCAACAACGCTTCGACGCGCGACACTTTCGGGCGCTATCTCGAATCACAGCTGGAACAAGAGGTCCGCGCGCATTTGAAGCGCATGTTGCGCGAAACGGAAAAGCGCCACATTCGTTATCGTTATGAGATGGTGCAGGGAAAACCGGTGGACTGCCTGATCCGGCGCGCCACCAAGGGTCCGACGGATCTCATCGTACTGGGTTCGCCGCGACCGAAAGGCCAGACCGGACTGCGCTCGCGCATGCTGGATGAAAAGCTTTTCCGGTTGCTGCACGTGCCGGTGGTAATCGCACCCTATCCTCATGCCTGACAGCAATCGGGAAACGGCACAGGCGCCTCCGGTGGATTCCGCCGACGCCGTCTGGGTCAGTCTTGTCGTGCCGCTGCCACCCGCCGGCGTGGCGCAGCAGTGGCGCGACGTCGAAGCCATGCTGCGGCTGAATCCCTATTACTACTTCAAATCCTGG
>JANLID010000174.1 GCA_024654105.1 Gallionella sp.
TATCTTCAAGCACAAAAAGGCGCGTTACAAAGGGCTTGAGAAGAACGGTGCGCAACTGAATGCACTGTTCGCCTTGAGCAATTTGTACATGGTCAGGGGTATGAAATTTTTCTGAATTTCCAACTGACGTTTCTAGTCTCAACCCAAACCCGCCGATTGCCCAGAGTAAAACCAATATGACAACCATTCATCAAGAAGACTTCATCGCCAGCGTTGCCGATGCGCTGCAATACATTTCCTACTACCATCCGCTCGACTACATCAAGGCGCTGGGCAAGGCCTACGAGCGCGAGCAGTCGCCCGCAGCGCGCGATGCCATCGCGCAAATCCTCACCAACTCGCGCATGAGCGCGCAGGGACACCGGCCGATTTGCCAGGATACCGGCATCGTTGCGGCCTTTGTCAAGGTCGGCATGGAGGTGCGCTGGGATGATGCTACGATGGGCGTCGGCGACATGATCAACGAGGGGGTGCGCCGCGCGTACCTGAACCCGGACAACGTGCTGCGCGCCTCGGTGGTGAGCGACCCGGCCGGCGCGCGCAGGAACACCCGCGACAACACCCCGGCAGTAATCCATTACGAGATCGTCCCCGGCGACAAGGTCGAAGTGACTCTCGCAGCAAAGGGCGGCGGCTCGGAAAACAAGTCAAAATTTACTGTGCTCAATCCCTCGGACAGCCTGGTTGACTGGGTGCTGAAGACTGTTCCCGCGATGGGCGCAGGATGGTGTCCTCCGGGCATACTCGGCATCGGCATCGGCGGCACGGCGGAGAAGGCCATGCTGCTCGCCAAGGAAGCGCTGATGGAACCGGTCGATATCCACGAATTGCAAGCGCGCGGCGCGAGCAACCGCGTGGAAGAGCTGCGCCTGGAGTTGTATGAGAAGGTCAACGCGCTGGGCATCGGCGCGCAGGGACTGGGCGGCCTCACCACCGTGCTGGACGTTAAGATCAAGGACTATCCGACCCATGCCGCCGGTTTGCCGGTCGCGATGATCCCCAACTGCGCTGCCACCCGCCACATTCACTTTACGCTCGACGGCAGCGGACCGGCCGCGCTGGTGCCGCCCTCGCTCGACGAGTGGCCGAAAGTCGAATGGCATCCCTCCGCAGACTCGCGCCGCGTCAACCTCGACAGCATCACGCGCGAAGAAATTGCCGGCTGGAAACCGGGCGAGACCCTGCTGTTGTCCGGCAAGCTGCTTACCGGGCGCGATGCCGCACACAAGCGCATCTCCGACATGCTGGCGCGCGGCGAAACCTTGCCGGTGGATTTCATCAATCGCTTCATTTATTACGTCGGCCCGGTCGATCCGGTGCGCGACGAAGTGGTCGGCCCGGCCGGCCCGACCACCGCGACGCGCATGGATAAGTTCACCGACCTGATGCTGGAAAAGACCGGCCTGATCGGCATGGTCGGCAAAGCCGAGCGCGGTGCGGAAGCGATCGCGAGCATCAAGCAGCATAAAGCCGTTTATCTGATGGCGGTCGGCGGTGCGGCTTATCTGGTATCCAAGGCAATCAAGGCCGCCAGGGTACTGGCCTTCGCCGATCTGGGGATGGAAGCCATCTACGAATTCACCGTGCAGGATATGCCGGTTACCGTGGCGGTGGACACAAACGGCACGTCGGTACATGAAACCGGACCGGCGGAATGGCGTGTGAAAATCAGCAAGATTCAAAGAACCAAATCCGGGGCCTGAAAACAGGCCTCTTGCTTCAAGGCCAACGGCCTTTTGGATAAAGCCATCTGGACTGCCACGCCGTCAGTGCCGGTTTTCTGATGGGCTGGATTGCTTCGCTGCACTCGCAATGACCCGGGCTGGCGTCATCGCGAGGCCGTCAGGCCGTGGCGATCCAGCCAATCAAAAAGGAATTCCGGTCAGAGCCTCTGGACAGGCCGTCTCACGGCCGGGGCAACCGGAACGGTTTGCCATCGGCATCCAGAAAACAATCCACCGGACCCACAACGACACAACGGGGCTGGTCAAAGTAGCCCACGCACTCATTGCATTTGTCCGGGTCGATAACATAAATATAATCGCCCTCGGAGATTGCCCCGGTGGGGCATTCCGGCTCACAGAGACCGCAATTGATGCAATCATCCGTAATGGATAATGCCATTTCTCTTCTCCGTATTACTCACCAAGCTCCGCATGATTTTCGCTCTCGACATATCAGCTATACATGGCGACAGAAATCGTAGCGAGCGGTTTTGGAATGGGGGGGGCCGGAGCACAGGAACTGGAGTGTACACAGAAGTGCATGAGGATTCCGAGCACCGCCCGACCCCGTTCCGGAATCGCGCAGTAAATTTATGACGCTATGTATGATTAACCGAGCAAATGCTTCACATGCTCGCGTTCCTCGATCAGTTCCTGATAGCTGTTGTCCATGTGTTTGCGGCCCTGTTCGCTGATCGACAGGCCTTGCACGATGTGATATTCGCCCTGCTTGCATCTCACCGGAAAGCCGTAGATCACCCCCTCAGGAATTCCGTAGCTGCCGTCGGACGGCACGCCCATGGTCACCCAGTTGTTGTGATGTGCGCCGAGCATCCAGTCGTGGACATGGTAGATGGCGGCATTCGCGGCGCTCGCTGCGCTTGACAGGCCGCGTGCCTCGATGACCGCAGCGCCGCGGTTTTGCACGGTAGGGATGAATTCGCGTTCCACCCATTCCTGATCCGGCAAAACATCGCGCACCAGTTTGCCGCGAATCTCGGTATGGTCGAGATCGGGATATTGTGAGCCGGAATGGTTGCCCCAAACGATCATCTTCTTGATGTCCTGGATCGGTTGGAACAGCTTTTGCGCAACTTGCGCAATGGCGCGATTATGGTCCAGACGCATCATTGAGGTGAAGTTGCGCGGGTCGAGGTCGGGTGCGTTTTTCATCGCGATCAGCGCGTTGGTATTGGCGGGGTTGCCCACCACCAGCACCTTGACATGGCGTTCCGCATATTCGTTAAGCAGCTTGCCTTGCGCGGAGAAAATCGCGCCATTGGCTTCCATCAGGTCCTTGCGTTCCATGCCCTTGCTGCGTGGTCGTGCGCCGATCAGTAAGGCGATTTCGGTATCCCTGAACGCGACTTTCGGGTCATCGGTAATGATGATTTGCTGCAACAGCGGAAAGGCGCAGTCCTCCAGTTCCATCATCACGCCGCGCAGCATCGTCTGCGCTTGCGGCAAGTCCAGCAATTGCAGAATGATGGGCTGATCTTGTCCCAGCATGATGCCATTGGCGATGCGGAACAGGGCAGCATAGCTGATTTGGCCGGCCGCTCCGGTGATGGTGATGCGGATAGGTGCTTTCATGTTTCTTTCCTCTGGATAAGTGATTTTAGGCAAAAGAAGCCGAATCATAATTGTTTTGATTTTTTCGCGCCATGCAAAAGGTGTAGCACATGGGGTGTTGGTCACTTATCAGAACGCCAGTAGTGCTATAATTCGCCCGGCAAAGCTGGAAGCGCAACAGCGCGAAAGTGGCGGAATTGGTAGACGCACTGGATTTAGGTTCCAGCGCCTTACGGCGTGAGAGTTCGAGTCTCTCCTTTCGCACCAGCACCTAATTCAACTTCAATTTAAGGAAATTCAGCATGTCCAGCGTAGAAACTGTAAGCGCGCTAAAGCGTCGTCTTAACGCATCCATTCCTCAACAAGCCATTCGTGGCGAGGTGGCTACCCGCCTGAAAAAAATCGGGCGTACCGCAAAAATTTCCGGGTTTCGCCCGGGAAAAGTCCCGGCAAAAATTCTGGAGCAGCATTACGGTGCGCAGGCGCACCAGGAAGCTTTGGGCGATGCGCTGCAGCGCTCATTTGCCGAGGCCGCGCAACTCAATAATCTGAGGGTGGCCGGGTATCCGCAATTTGAGATCAAGACTAACGACCTGAATGCCGATTCGATCGAATATAGCGCGACTTTTGAGGTTTACCCGGAAGTAGTGATGGGCGATTTGTCGGGAGAAACGGTGGAGCGTCTGGTTTATGAACTGGCGCAGGCTGATGTGGATGACACCATTGTGACGTTACGCAAGCAGCGCGCCGTGTTTGAACCGGTGGATCGTGCCGCACAAGCCGAGGATCAGGTGCGTATCGATTTTGTTGGCAGGCTGGACGGCGAGATTTTTCAGGGTGGCGAAGCCAGTGATTACCCGTTTGTGTTAGGCGTTGGGCGCATGTTGCCGGAGTTCGAGGCCGCCATTATTGGCATGAAGGCGGGCGATACCAAGTCTTTCGACATGACTTTTCCGGAGGATTACCACGGCAAGAATGTGGCGGGCAAGCAAGTAACTTTCACCATCACCTTGCATCGGGTGGAGGAGCCGAGATTGCCGGAAGTGGATGCCGCATTTGCCGAGTCTGTCGGCATTGAAGACGGCGATGTCAGCAAGCTGGAAAGCGAAGTTAGCACCAATTTACAGCGCGAAGTGGTGCGCCGTCTGAAGGTGCGCAACAAGGAAGCAGCGATGAATGCCCTGCTGAAAGTAGCGTTGTTCGACTTGCCCAAAGCACTGGTGGAATGGGAAGTGCAAAATCTGATGCAGCAGGCCATGCGGGATATGGAGTCGCGCGGAATGAAAGTGAAAGATGTGATGCTGTCGCCGGAATTGTTCACTGAGCGTGCCATAAAACGTATCAAGCTCGGCTTGATTTTTGCGGAGTTGGCGCAGAAACACAAATTAACGGCCAAGCCCGAGCAGGTGCGCGCACTGGTGGAGGATCACGCGCAAAGCTTTGACCAGCCAGAGGAGGTGGTAAGCTGGCTCTACGCTAATCCTTCCCAGTTGCAAGAGATGGAAAGTCTGGCGCTGGAGGAAAATGTGGCAGGCTGGATAACAGGGCAGACAAGAACCATAGACAAGGCAGTCTCTTTTAAAGAATTGATGGGAAACTGACGTGATGCACTATTACGAAAAACTTTTGTCCCGGCACCGGCAAGAGACGCAAAATATCGGTCTGATCCCGATGGTCGTGGAAACCAGCGGGCGCGGTGAGCGAGCTTATGACATCTACTCGCGCCTGCTCAAAGAGCGTGTGGTATTTTTGGTCGGCGAGGTCAATGACCATAGTGCGAATTTGATCGTGGCGCAGATGTTATTCCTGGAATCGGAAAACCCGGACAAGGATATTCATTTCTATATCAATTCGCCAGGCGGTTCCGTGACTGCCGGCATGGCGATTTATGACACCATGCAATTCATCAAGCCAAATGTCAGCACGCTATGCATCGGCCAGGCGGCCAGCATGGGCGCGTTTCTGCTGGCGGCGGGCGAGAAGGGCAAGCGTTTCTGCCTGCCCAATTCGCGCGTGATGATTCATCAGCCGCTCGGCGGCTTCCGCGGCCAGGCTTCGGATGTTGAAATTCACGCGCGCGAGATTTTGTATCTGAAGCAGAGGCTCAATCAAATGTTGGCCCAGCATACCGGGCAATCGATTGAAACGATCGAGCGCGACACGGATCGCGATAATTTCCTGAGTGCGCTGGATGCGGTGAAATATGGCATGGCGGATCAGGTGCTGGAAAAGCGCAGTTAACGCAGTTAATAAGATGCGCACAATCCCCTGATTGAAAGCTGCACTTGCCTGTATAACGGTAATGTGACGACGTATGTAGGTGTACATACGAAGCGGGGAGAATGACGATGAAGATCAAGACAATTTTGCTGTGTGCCCTTGCGGTTTTATGTACCCAGACCGCACTGGCTTGGGGCCGGCCGATATATAAAACGGTACCCATAATACCATCGGACTTGAACACACCATTGACCAAGCCAGGCACAGGTTATTTGTACACCAACATTGCGTGTATCAACGCATATACTGGTAATTTTGTCAGTTGCGGCTACGATTTCAGCATAACCGGATTAACGCCACCCGATACCGACCCGGCGAATAACGGCGGCCACACCCACGCCGGGGTTCATCCCTTGGGCACACTCAAAGAAATCTGGCCAATGCCCGGCAATCCAGCTACTTACCTAAGCGGGAACACGCAGAACAATTGGGTATTCTTTCAACACGAGATTCCACAGGCAAGCGGAAAGATTGAAACCGTATTGAATCTGAGAGTTCCGCCGGGCTGGTATACCGTTTCCCCCGAATCCTGCGATGGTGGCGGCACGTATTGGTGCTTCAAGACCACGGTGGATGTCGGCGTGACAACCGACCTTCTCCCTTTGCCTGACCCAATGAGCAACCCCGGCACGACCTACTCCTACATTAGAGTTCGCAATAACCCGTCAACAGACCCACATCCGGATTCTGTCGCATTTTACGGAACAATCGATACCCTGTTTTTCCTTAACAACATTGCAATTTCATATAAGCAAAAAGGATACACGCTAAGTGTGAACGACATGAGTCTGCCCCGAGGCGGCAAGTTTGATATTCACGGTGATTACAAACTAGTCCCGCCAAATGCAGGTCATAGTTATCACAGAACCGGCCAGAGCGCAGATATTAATAAAAATAACGGCGATTGCCTCCAGAACAAAATGTTACGCCAAGTGGTAGATAAAAAAATGCCGATCGAAGCGGGGTCTCCGTTTGCCAAACGCTATTTCCCCAGTCGCTTTCTTTGCGAGACCGGCAGCCAATTTGGCTATACAAACAATATTCACATTGATTTCGATGGGATGGTGTTTTGACAGGAGTAACGCAATTTCTTTATCCGTTCAATCACGCAAGGATATTCGCCATGTCACGCTTAGTTAAAATCTACCTGTTCGGGTGCCTGTTGCTGGCAGCCCAAGTTCATGCAGTCGGACTGATGCCCACCCCCACATTGACCAACGCACATATCAGCGCCGATGCAGCTTTTGAGCAGGCTGCCGGAACATATACCTATGCCTACACGGTGGCCAACCCGGCCAGCAACACGGGGGAGATATGGGACATCAAGATCGATGTTTCAGCCGACGGGTCGACCAACGGAATGGCCAACAAAACATGGGGGCTCACCATACCCTCTGGCTTGATCAGCGAAGATTTTGCTACTGAATTGTCCGATATGGTGGCAACGAATAACCATTTAAGTGAACCTTGGCCGCTGCAAGTGCAAACCATCGTGCCATTCGGCGCGAATGTGCCGCCGGGCTGGTTTTGTGACTTAGGGATCGATAGCGTCGCATCCTTCAGTAGCAGCAATAACACGCCCAACATACTCCCAGGTACCAGTCTCGGAGGATTCCAATTGATCAGTTATGGTGTTCCCACGATACGCGATGTGCAGCTCATCCCCTTGTGGATGCATATTGTTGACGACCATGACGACGTGTCACAAGCGGACAGGCTGGCAGCAGGGCAAACCGAGCGCGACATCATTTTTCATACGGTGACGCTCGGCCCTGCAGGCGTGAGCTATGGATCGTTTGCCCATTGGAACCAACTGCGCGACGATTTGGCCCAGGCAATACAGCTTGGCTGGATAAGCGACAACAAACTGGCAAAAAAATTAACGGCCCAACTGGCTTACGCGCGGCAGGCGCTCGACGCGCACGATTTATTTACTACAAAAAGCCGGTTGCCGGCATTGTTGGATACGATTAACCAATCCACCTCGGCGCAACGCAGCAGCGAAGGGTTTGCATTAGTGGCGTTGAATGTGCAATCGTTGATTGACAATACCGGCGATAATCAGATCGAGCCAAAAATAACGCTCGCGCCCAAGAGCGCAGACCTGTCGATCGGCAGCCAACAAAACCTTTCGGTTACCTTGATTGATCTTGCCAACGGCAGTCGGCCTTTAGCGGGTATTCCGATACGCTTTCGCATTGATTCAGGCCCCAATGCGGGGGACTTTAACACGGTACAAACCGATGCCCAAGGCAAGACCACAATCACTTACATTGGCCAGCAGGAGGGCACGGATAAGGTGATTGCCAGCGCACTGTTTTATGACGAAGAGGTTACGTACGATGATACGGGAATAATCGTGTGGGTGGGCGGGCCGGACTTGGTCGTGCCGTTTTTCAGCCCGCCTTTGCTCAAAACAGCGGGGGGAAGAATTTTTTATATGAATGAGATAACCGAGAACCTCGGCAATATTGCCACACCGCCGTCGGTGACGCGTTATTTTATTTCGCCGGATAAGAATTTCAGTCCGGGCAACACACGAACGGTAGGCGAGCGCCGCATACCCGCGCTGCAGCCCGATGAATCAAGCACCTCCCAACAGCAGACCTTTAACATACCCGGCGATTTTCCAGTAGGGATGTATTATCTTGCGGCTTGCGCCGATGCCGATAGTGTTGTCGTGGAATTGGATGAGAGCAACAACTGCTCATACAACGAGGTAAAAGGACGGCAATCCATCATCGTACCCATAGAGACGCCCAACCACCCGCCAAGCTGCAACCTGGCGGTCGCTGGTGTTGCGACGTTGTGGCCGCCGAATCACCAGTTGGTGAATGTTGCCGTTTTAGGCGTCACCGATCCGGAGAACGATCCGGTAAGCATCTCGATCACGGGCATCACCCAGGACGAGCAGGTTAACGGGCTCGGTGATGGCGACACCTCGCCGGACGGTTTTGGTATCGGGTCAAGTCAGGCGATATTGCGGGCTGAGCGATCCG
>JANLID010000183.1 GCA_024654105.1 Gallionella sp.
CGTCGAGACGGAAATACTCAGCAAGGAAACCGGCATTGAGACCGGGCTGGCTGCGCAACTGGTAAAGATCGGCCAAACCGCGCGCAACCTGAAAGGGCATGGTCTGGATGAAGGTATCTCGACACGATTGCTGGTGTATGCGGCCATGCTGATTAAAGGCGGAGTTGAACCGCGTGCCGCGTGCCGCATGGCGCTGGTGCGTCCGATCACCGACGACGCGGACATCCGCGATACGCTGGATCATGCGATTGATGCGGTGTTCGGGTAGGTGCGGATTTATCCGCACTGCACTATTCAGGCAACAATAATTGTGCGAATGAATTCGCACCTACGCAGATCGTAACCCACACTTTTTTGCTCACAGCTTGCTGAAAAAGATCATGGAAACCGCAACCATACCCGCCGAACTGGAAGCCTACTGGAAGCAGCTTGACTGCGGCTTCCCGCGCGTCAAACCGGTGTTTGCCGATTGCATGCGCGAGGCATTGGCAAAGCTTTCCAAACAGGGGGTAGAGGCTTACATCGAAAACGCGCGCTTCCTCGGCAAGATGGGGCGCGGCGCGGAGCCGATCCTGATTTTTCTGGAAGAATGGCCGGCGGCAGCCAAGACGCTGGGGGAAAATGCGCTGCCCGCCATTATGGAATGTATCCACAGGATGTGGAAGTCGCCCAACGGCAATGCCATCAAGCCATTCCTGCAATCATTGCCGGCCACTGCGCGGCGCCTGCAATCGCCGGGGCTGTTGCGCGACTATCTGGACATTGTGCTGGATTTCATGGAGCGCACCACCAGTTCGATCCACGGCATCCATCAGACTTTCCCCAGCCCGGGGCTGCCGGAATTTTTCAAGAAGATTCCGCTGCTGCTCGGTCAGCTCTCTCTGGAGGGGTTGAAAAACTGGGTGGAATATGGCGTGCGCTATTACAAGGATCATCCGGACCGGCAGATCGATTACTTCAGCCTGCAATCGGCGGACAGCCGTGCGGTGTTGCAGCGTGAACGGCACGGTACGCTGCTGGTGGACAACGAGCGCAAGCTGGACATGTATTTGCGCGGGCTGTGGCGGGATGAAGACCAACTGATCCCCTATTCCGGCGCGTTCGACGAATTGCGCAAACCAATCCCTTATTACGACAAGCTCGGCATCCGCCTGCCGGATGTATATGACGACTTCATCCCCTCCGTAGGGTGCACTCCGTGCACCATTTTCGGTGCACGGAGTGCACCCTACGAGGCACAGCGTATCTCAGGCATAGACCGCTACCGTGCCATACTTGCGCACATTGCCGGACACCGCCGCTGGACAACCGCCATTTTTGCCGACAATTTCGCCCCATTCCAGCGCATGGCGGCGGAATTTCTGGAAGACAGCCGCGTGGAATATCTGGCGATGCGCGAGTATCCCGGCCTGCGCCGCATTTTCATGGCGTTGCATCCCATTCCTGCCGAAGATGCCTGCGATCCCGAGCTGGAATCCGGCGTGCGCCATCGCCTGACGATGCTGTCGCGCGCCATTCTCGATCCGCGCCATCCGTATAAAAATCCGCATGTCGTCGAGTTTGCACAACGCTTCCACATGCTGATGCAACAGGGCGACATGATAACCAATGACTTGGCTGTCGTTTCTGGACAGCCTAGTCAGATGGCTAGTAGTTTGTCCAGCACACAGGAAATTGCCGATCTGGCGGTTGCGTTTGTAGCCAAGGCCCGCCGCCAGAGCGACCAGCTTGCCAAGATGTATTTCAAAGACACGGTGGTGGATTACCGCGACGACAATCGCCAGATGTGGAAATTCATCGAAGAAGGCGACGAGGAAGAGGCGTTCGACGAACCGCGCAAGATCGAGCCGGGCGAGGAGCTGAAAGGCCTGCCACCGCGCCATTATCACGAATGGGATTACCAAAATCAGAGCTATCGCCCGGATTGGGTAAGCGTGTATGAAGGACTGCATCCATCGGGCAACGCCTCAGATATCGATAAATTGCTGGCAAAACATGCCGGACTGGCCAAGCGCCTGAAGAAAATGCTCGACCTGCTCAAGCCGCAGGACAAGGTGCGCATCCGCTATCAGGAAGACGGCAGCGAGCTGGATCTGGATGTCGCGTTGCGTTCGCTGATAGACTACAAGAGCGGTGCAACGCCCGACCCGCGCATCAACATGAGCCACAAGACCAGCGGGCGCAATATCGCAGTGATGCTGCTGCTGGATTTGTCGGAATCGCTCAACGAAAAGGCCGCAGGCTGCGACCAGACCATTCTGGAACTGAGCCAGGAGGCGGTGTCGCTGCTGGCCTGGGCGATCGAAAAACTGGGCGACCCGTTCGCCATCGCAGGGTTTCGTTCCAATACCCGGCACGACGTGCGCTATCTGCACATCAAGGGCTACAGCGAGCATTGGGACGATCAGGTGAAAGGGCGGCTGGCGGCGATGGAAGCCAACTATTCCACGCGCATGGGAGCCGCGATGCGCCATGCCGCGCATTATCTGGAACAACAACAGGCCGACAAAAAATTGATGCTGATCCTCACCGACGGGGAGCCTTCGGACATCGACAGCAAGAACGGCCGGTTATTGATCGAGGACGCGCGGCAGGCGGTGAAAGAACTGGACCGGCAGGGCATTTATACCTATTGCATTAACCTTGACCACAAGGCCGATGAGTATGTTGCGGACATTTTCGGCAAGCAATACACCATCATCGACCGGGTGGCGCAGTTGCCGGAAAAGCTGCCCACGCTTTTCCTGGCCCTGACGAAGTGAGGGACAGCTTTTCTGGCCTTGGTCGGTTAGACAAGCTACTCGTCGTCAAACGCCACATCGCCTTCCGCCACCTCATCGCCGAGTTTGAGGCGCTTGAAATCGAACAAGCCTGCGTCGAGCAAATGCGACGGCGCAACATTCTGCATGGCGGTGAAGATGGTCTGGCTGCGCCCCGGATACTCCAGCTCCCATGCGGCGAGCATTTGCTTGATGTTCTGGCGCTGCATGTTTGGCCGTCCCTCGAAACTCGCCGCAAGCGGCTCGTTTTCCTGCGAGCCGCACAGGTTGCACGGAATGATCGGGAATTCCATGCCGCGCGCATAGCGGGCGATATCCTTTTCCGCGCAATAGACCAGCGGGCGGATCACGATGTGGTCGCCCTTGTCGGTCACCAGCTTGGGCGGCATGGCCTTGAGCTTGCCGCCGAAAAACATGTTCAGGAACAGCGTCTCGATCATGTCGTCGCGGTGGTGCCCCAGCGCGATCTTGTTCGCGCCGAGCTCGTGCGCGACGCGGTAGATGATGCCGCGCCGCAGCCGCGAGCACAGCGAGCAGGTGGTCTTGCCCTCGGGGATTTTCTCCTTGACGATGGAATAGGTATCCTGATTTTCGATGTGGTATTCCACGCCGATGGACTTCAGATAATTCGGCAGCACTTCTTCGGGGAAGCCCGGCTGTTTCTGGTCGAGGTTCATCGCGACGATGCGGAAATCGATGGGCGCGCGCTTGCGCAGGGTGAGCAGGACGTCGAGCAGGGTATAGGAATCCTTGCCCCCGGACAGGCACACCATCACGCTGTCGCCGTGCTCGATCATGTTGAAGTCGGCGATCGCCTTGCCGACCTGATGTTCGATCCGCCCCTTGAGGCGGTTGAAATTGGTGGAGTGGCGCTCGAAATAGATGGGTTGTGCAATGTCGTTCATGAAAATTCCCAAATAAAAATCCAGTTAAATGTTGATGCTTCTGCCGCCGTCGACGGCAATGATCTGCCCGGTAACATAGGGCGCATCCTGAATCAGGAAAGCCACGGTCCTGGCGATATCGTCCGGTTCGCCTTCGCGCTTGAGCAGCGTATGCGCGACGATCTTGCGGCGCTGCTCCTCGTCCATCCAGGATGCGTTTTCCGGCCATACGATGACGCCCGGTGCGACGGCGTTAACGCGCACCTGCGGCGCCATCTCCTGTGCCAGCGCGCGGGTCAGCGCGGCCAGCCCGGCCTTGGCGACGCTGTACAGCAGATGCCCGTGCATCGGGCGTTCGGCATGGATGTCCGCGATATTCACGATGCAGCCATGCCGGCGGCGCAATTCGGCCGCTGCCGTTTGCGCAAGGAATAGCGGCGCGCGCAGGTTGGTGCCAAGCAGGTCGTGCCACTGCTGTTCGTTCACCTCCGCCAGCGGCGTGGCGTAAAAACTGGACGCATTGTTGACCAATGCGTCCAGTTGCCCGAAATTCTTGATGACTTTGTGAACCAGTTTTGGCAATGCGTTCATGTCCAGCAGATCGGCCTGAAATATGGCGGCGCTTTTCGGGCGCAGTTTATTCAACTCGTCTTGCAAAGCCAAAGCCTCTTGCGCGGAACTGTGGTAATGCACGGCGAGCTCTGCGCCTGCCGCGTGCAGGCGGCGGCAAATCGCCGCGCCAACGCGCTTCGCGCCGCCGGTCACCAATATCACTTTGCCTTGCATCGCACTCTCCACAAACAGTTTGCTAAAAACTACTGCGGAGGATCATCTGCGGTGTTGCGCGGCACTCGAAATCCTCATGTACCTTTTGTACATTCCGGTTTCTGCGTTCCGTGCGCCTTGCATCTGACCTTCCTCGCTACGTTTTTATTCAAACTGCTAAACTTATACATTGTTGAATTATACCCGACCATGCCGACAACCCTGCCCACACCCAGCCCGGAAGCCGCACAACACAGCGCCCGCTTATGCGAATTCATCCGCCGCGACATTGCCGGGCATGGCGGGTGGATTCCCTTTGCGCGCTACATGGAGTTGGCCCTGTACGCGCCGGGGTTGGGTTATTACACGGCGGGAGCGCGCAAATTCGGCGCGGCGGGTGACTTTATCACCGCGCCGGAACTGTCGCCGCTATTCGGCCGTACAGTGGCGCGGCAAATGGCAGAAATCATGGCAGCCAGCGCACCACACATTCTGGAGCTGGGGGCGGGCAGCGGCAAACTGGCGGCGGATATGCTTGGCGAACTGGAGCAACTCGGCAGTCTGCCTGATAGTTACGCGATCCTGGAAGTGAGCGCCGACTTGCGCGCACGCCAGCAGGCCTTGTTGCGTGAATATCTGCCGCACCTGATCGATCGCGTGCATTGGCTGGATGCACTGCCGGAAAAATTCAGCGGTGCGATCATCGCCAACGAGGTGCTCGATGCACTGCCGGTGCATCTGCTGCATTGGCAGGGCAGCGCACTGACCGAGCGCGGTGTGGCCAATGACGATACAGAGTTTATCTGGCAGGAACGCACCGTCAACGATGCTGCCTTGCTGCATGCCGCGCAACAAATCAACGTGCCGGACGATTACGTCAGTGAAATTTGTCTCGCCGCGCGCGGCCTGATCAACAGCCTGGCAAGCTGCCTGAAACGGGGCGCGCTGCTGTTCATC
>JANLID010000184.1 GCA_024654105.1 Gallionella sp.
CATGTCGCATCTACCTTTGTTTTGTCGCGCAGCGAAATTATGGCAGATCGCGGGTGGATTTTGTTTGGTGGATTGGGGTTTTTCTACAGCCTCAACGTAAAGTTGAGCGGCGCGCGCTTTTCGCGCAGGTCCGGTGCAATGACGGGTTGGGCTTACAAACCATGGCGCAGAATCTTCTCCGCAATAGACGGGGCAAGACGATTAACAAGGGCGAGCAGTTTAGTTTTGCCGATCAGCATTTCGAACCGATCCTGCGTGAAGCCTGCCCAAAATTCTTCCGCCAACTGCGCTGGGGTGATTTTCCCTTTTCCACGGCCCGCAGTCATCGCGGTGTCCACCAGAGGAGGGAGAATCTCGAACACCCTCACGCTGGTATCTTCGAGTTGCCAGCGCAATGTTTTGGAGAAACTATGCAATGCGGCTTTCGATGCGCAGTACATGGCGGCGACCTGCTTGGGTACCAGTGCCAGCCCGGACGTCACGTTCACAATGGCTGCGGACTCGCATCGGACAAGTTGGGGCAGAAAGGCCCGGCACAGCAGAACCGGCGCGAGGAAGTTCACGTTGTGCTCATATTCGATATCCTGCGGCGCCAATTCAAGCATCGGAGTATTGATTTGCAAGCCTGCGTTATTAACCAGAATTGACACTTCCGGAAATTCGGCGACCAACCGCGTTCTATCCGAGACGAGTGAAATATCGGCAACTCGGGTGATTGCGTCCGGTAGCGCGGCAGCCGCCTTCGCGAGCGTGTTCTCGGTGCGGCCGACAAGAATGACGCGGTTCCCTGCAGCGTGAAATTTTTCCGCGAGCGCAAAGCCGATGCCGGTCGCACCGCCGGTGACTAGAACAACGTGTCCTGTGGGTTTCATGGAAGCATGCCTCCTGATGGTTTCGTGCGCATTGTGTTTTTCGGATGGCTTCGCGTTGGCTTGGGTGGTCTTTTACTTAACCGCACGCCGCCTGAATCGAAGGAACATTGCCCACGCCAGCCAAAAGAATGCCGAGAGACCGATGGCGGCGTAGATCGCGGGTTTGGGATTGCTCAGCGTGCTCATCGACCCGGCATAGGCCGCGATGGCGACATAAGGGTAAGCACCCAGAACCCAGGCGGACAAAAATTTCCAAAAGGGCATGCGGGTAAAACCGGAAAGACATGCGCTCGCTTCCGGAAGAATCGGCAACGCCCACGACAGCAGAATCATCACAAATCCGTGCCGATTGAAAATGTCCTCCATTTCCTCTATTTGCTCAGGCGTGCGAACGACTTTCTCAAGAAGTCTACGTCCCATTGAGCGGCTCAACAGATGCCCGGTGATGCCCGCTGCGGACACGCCCAGCATGTTGAAGAGCGTCCCGATCTCGAAACCTAGAAAGTAACCAGACAAAATGCTGACCGTCAGGTTTGGGATCGCGATAAATAGATCAGCGAACAGAAGTCCGGCAACGACCAGCCCTAGGGTCCATGGCGATTCCGATTGGGCCGCTTCGAGCCATGCACGGACATCGCCCACCGTGACCACACCCGCTAACTTGATCACTACGAAGGTTGAAGCGAAAAAGGCCACAAGGATTAGGAATAACTTGATCAGTGTTATCATATTCAAAATCTCCCGGGCCCGCGTTACGGATAAATCACGCGCATTTTTACGCCGTTGATGGCTTCGCCCCTCGATAGCTGCGCCGCATTAAAGTCTGGCGGGCCGCCGGTGCTCATCGCCGCGCCATTGGAAAATCCAAGTCCTTCCCTTGGCCAGATTCCCGTCCAGTTCTTTGTGACCTTGTGATTCGAGTCTTCGTCATGAAGAACTTTGAATGCCAGCTCGTCGTGTAAAAAAGCATCGAAGGTAAACGTCATTCGCTCGCCTGAAACAGCTTGGGTCCGCGTAGCAAGCGCTTTTTCATGTTTGATGGGAAACCCCTCTCGGCTAAAAACGAGAACAACAAGGTTGCCGCCTCTCTCGACGTTGATGCCGGAAATATCCACCGTTATTTTTTCTTCTTGCGCGAACCCCAGGTTTGACAGCAGCAACATTGCCGCCGATATCAAGGTGCGCAGGTTGAACCCCCGGGCTAAGCTTTTGCGTACGGTCGTTTGCATCGGTGGCCCATAGTGGCCCCGAGAACGAGAGGATGGCTTGTATTTATGCGCCAGGTGGAATTCGCGCGACGCGAGCGAGTTGACTTGGGGAGCAGCCCACCACTTCCCTGAACGCACGGCACATATGTGCGCTATCGGCAAACCCGAAGCGGTAAGCAATATCGGTAAGCGCCGTTTGCTGCTCCTCGACGACGGACGCGCCCGCCATCGTCACACGCGCCGCGCGCATCAGATTCGAGAACGACGTCCCTGCCGCAGCCAGCCGCCGTTGCAAGCTGCGGGACGACAAACCCAAATGTCGAGCCACCGTCGCGAGATCGACCGGCTCCTCCGACGCAACCCGATTCGCTGCGACGACAAACACCGAGCGCTCGATTTCTCCATCTGCACACCAGATGCGGCCGACGGGCCGTGCATTGTCCATCTGCGGCGGTGCAACTTGCTCAAAGCCAAGCTGCCATACATGGCCCTGCTCCTCCACGATAGGACCGCTCAGCGTGAATTTGCCCAGCCCGAGCCGTGCGAGGAAGCCTTGCAGTACCCCGAGTATGAACATATCCTCTTCGACAAGAGGGCATCCATCACGCTCGCCGAGCCGAACCCGCCGCAGATGAAGTGAGTGATCTCGCAGATCCAACACCCGAACTCGGTTATGGGCGTGGGCGAGCACCTCGATTTGCATCCAGGCGATGAGAAACCGGGAGAGCGTGGGCTGCGCAAGCAGCGCCAGCACGAACGGATGTGCAGACTCGGCAGCAACCTCCCGGCCAGTCTCGACCAGGCCATTTCGCCCAAATCGGTCAAGAACGCGCGCCAGCAACTCTCTCTTGATCTCCTCAGTTGTGAACGTACCAAAATCGGCCGGACACCCGACTCTGCGTGCGAGTACGCCGGTCAGTGGGCCATAGGCAAAGCTGTTGGCGTTTGCTTTCATCCTCGATGTGCCTATAGACAGTTAACGACAACCGCTAATGAGGCTGCCTTGATGCCTAAGGGAGCTGGAAATTATAAACATACCGTTTTAGGATAGATTGCTATATCCCACCATCCTAAAATAGGAGAGCGTTGCAGCCGTTGTTCAAGTTCTA
>JANLID010000188.1 GCA_024654105.1 Gallionella sp.
TAGAACTTGAACAACGGCTGCAACGCTCTCCTATTTTAGGATGGTGGGATATAGCAATCTATCCTAAAACGGTATGTTTATAATTTCCAGCTCCCTTAGCCGAAAAATCAGGTGGCGCGTGTAGCCATTGAGTATGTAAAGTCACAATCTGCCTCCATGATCCCAACTTCCGCCCTTGGCTCATTTTACGTTGGAAACACACCCTTTCGTTCAAGTTTTCTCGTGATTGGACAAGGCTGCAAAGCTGTGGGTCGGGTTTCAGCCCGCCCTTGGCTGAGGCTCCTTCTGCTTGGCATGAGGGAGTTTTCTTGAAAGTCCTGCACGTGGTGCGCCGCTACGGGCCGGTCGGCGGCATGGAGCGCTATGTCTGGGAACTGACGCAGGAGTTGCGCGATCTCGGCCACGAAGTGCTGGTGCTGTGCGAAGTATGCCTTGCCGGAAAACCGCACGGTATCATCGTCCACGAACTGGGTACGATCGCCCCGCGTCCTCGCTGGCTGGCGCTGCTGCGTTTCGGCAGGCGCGTGGCGCGCTGGCTGGAGGAAAATCCGCACCCCGGCTGGCCGATCCACAGCCATGAACGGCTGGGTGTGCATCACCTCACCACTTTTCACGGCCCGCCTTTCGCCACGGTGCGCGACAGGCCGTGGTGGCGCAAAGTCTCGCTGCGCGTGGCGATGCAGTTGTACCTGGAGCGGCGCGAGCTCACGGTGGCGCAGCGTATCGTGCCCAATTCGCCGTTCATCCGCGAACGCCTGGCGCACTATTATCCGGAACTGGCGCACAAGCTCACCGGGCCAATCGTGCCGGGGGTCGCGGCCATGCCGTTGCGCGAGGCGCGCAATGTTCCCGCCGACGGCGGCGTGATCGGTTTCATCGGCAAGGAATGGCAGCGCAAAGGCTTGCCGTTTGCGGTTGAGATCGTCGCGCACTTGCGCCGCACGCGCCCCAACCTGCAATTATGGGTGGCAGGTCCGGCAGGAGAAGAAGTTCGGCATTTGTTTGCCGGCTGGCAGGGCGGTTATCGTTTGCTGGGCTGGAGTAACCAGGCGTATTACGCCGATTTTGACGTGCTGCTGCATCCGGCCAGGGCCGAGCCTTACGGTATGGTAATCAGCGAGGCGATGACAGCGCGCGTGCCGGTGGTGATTTCCGATGTATGCGGCGCGGCGGCACAGGTTGCGCCGGAGGCGGGCGCGGTATTGCCGCTTGCCGCATCACTTGAAGCATGGGCCGGCGCGGTTGAAGAACAATTGCGCCGCCGCGACACGCCACCCCAATTTGTGCGGGGCTGGAACGAGGTGGCGCGAGAGTATGAGACAATTTACCGACAGCATTTGCCAGCCTGGTAGTTTTATCAGCTCTTCGAGGTTCAATTGTTGTTTTAAGATCAACATGCGGAAACCGCCAGAAAACCATAATTCATACAGACATAAAGAGCGGCATTGGGAATTTTTGGGTGCTCGCTTATATCCGGATCGTGGCCAACCAGGACGCCGGGTTGTCTGCCGCAGCGCGGGGTTTACTCTGCTCGAGGTGTTGGTAGCGCTGGTCATTGTCGGAACCGCATTGGGCGCCAGCATGCGTGCCATCGGCAGCTTGACGCAAAACAGCGGCGATTTGCGTGCTTCGATGATGGCGACCTGGTCGGCGGAAAACCGGCTGGCGCAAATCCGGCTGGCGCGCGAATGGCCGGCACTTGGCCAACGCAGGTTCGATTGCGCGCAGGGCGAGCTGCAACTGGTATGCGAGGAAAACGTATTCGCCACCCCGAACCCTTTTTTCCGCCGCGTCGAAGTGAGTGTCCTTGAAATGCAGGATGCAGGGGAAAGGCAAAATACCGGAAACCTGCAAAATACCGGCCGCCGCATTATCAAACTGGCGCAGGTGGTGCCCAATGCGCAATAGCCCAGCCGCGACCAGTGGGGCATGTGCCGCCACGTTGCCGGCCAAACACCGGGGCATGACCCTGATTGAATTGCTGGTCGCCATCAGCGTGCTCGCATTTATCGCAGTGCTTGGCTGGCGCGGGCTGGATAGCATCGTGCGCGCGCGTATTGCGTTAACCGGGGATCTTGAGCAGACACGCGGGATGCAACTGGCTTTCGCCCAGTTGCAGAGCGATTGCGCACATTTGGTTGATGCTGCCGTCCTGCCCGACCGCATGCCGCTCGCCGCCGGGCAGAATCGGCTCACGCTGGTGCGTACGGTGTTTGCCTACAATCAGCCGTCACGGCTGCAGGTTATTGCTTACCGGGTAAAGGATGGCGTACTGACGCGCCGCGAATCGGCTGCAACGCGCGATTTGACCGAGCTGGATGCCTTGTGGCGCGCCGTCGCGGGCGATACCGATACTGGCCAGACAGTGGTGTTGCAGTCGGGCGTTGACTCGCTGACGCTGCGGCTATGGGCCAATGGCGCCTGGCGCCTGGGTGCAGAGACGCTGTTGGTAGCGACCGCCGGCATAAATGCGGGCATTCCAACCGGGCTGGAGGTCGCCTTGCAATTGCGGGGGCGCGATACCAAACTGCTTAAAATATTTTTGCTCGGGGCAGCATGAACGTGCGCTCCGTCCCGCGCCACCGGCAACGCGGCATTGCGGTAATCACGGCGCTGTTGCTGACGACGCTGGCGATTACAATTGTCGCCAGCCTCTTCTGGCAGCAGCAGGTGCAGGTGCGCGCGATCGAAAACCAGCGGCTGCAATTGCAGAAACAATGGATATTGCGCGGCGCGCTTGATTGGGCCGGTCTGATTTTGCGCGAGGATGCGAAGCATTCGAGCGTCGATAATCTGGATGAGCCGTGGGCGGTGCCGCTCGCGGCAACGCGGCTCGACCAATATGTTGAAAACGGCCACGCCGATGACAATATCTCCGGTGCAATATTATCGGGCGGCATCAGCGATGCGCAGGCGCGCTACAACCTGACCAACCTGCGCGCCAATGGAGTCATCGACCCCGTCGAGGTTGCCGCTTTTGCGCGGCTGCTCAATAATGCGCAAATGAATCCGGCGCTGGCGCAGGCAACCGCCGATGCGATGGCGGCGACGCAGCGCTCCGGCGAGTCCGGCGCGGCGATGAAACCGCAGGCTGCCGCCGTCAATAATGGCAATCAGCCCGATCCGCAGCCGATGAATCTTACGCAGCTGGAAGATTTGCTCGCGGTGCCGGGCTTTTCCCCGGAGATGCTCGATAAGCTGAAAAATTTTGTAATCTTCCTGCCGCGCGCCACGCCGGTCAACGTGAATACTGCGCCAGTTGAGGTATTGGCGGCCAGAATTGACGCGCTCTCGCTGGACGATGCGGCAGCGCTTGTGGCACAGCGCAAGGTGGCCAGTTTTCGCGATTTGGCCGATTTTACGCAGCGCTTGCCGGGCAAGTCCTTTGCCGCGCCGCCCAACGAGGCGTCGGTCGAAACGCATTATTTTCTGGTCGATGGTAAAGTGCGCATGAACCGCGCCGGATTGGACGTGCAGGCGTTGGTCGAACGCAATGGCTCCCATACCAGAGTTATCTGGATTCGAGAATATTAGAAAGAGAACAAGACGCCTTGAGCACGCTTTATATTCGACTGCCTTCCAGATCGTCCGCTGACAGCGCCGCGCGCTGGCTTGAACTGGCTTGCCCGTTTGCGCTGGTGTCGGGCGGAGATTCGATCGAGCGCGAAGGTGTGGCGTCATTACCTGATTTGTCCGGCGCGGCAGCCACGGCGCAGCGTGTGGTGTTGCTGCTGGCCGCCAGCGATGTAACCCTGTTGCGCGTGCAGATTCCGCCACTGCCGGCTGCCAAGCTGAAGGCTGCATTGCCCAATTTGGTGGAAGACCAGTTGCTTGTCGATCCGTCCGGCTGTGCGGTGGTTGCGGGTGATTTGTCCGGTGGGCTGCGCACGGTCGCGGTGATGCAGCGCGATTGGCTCGACTTTCTGGTCAGCACCTTGATTGCGTCCGGTGCCCGCCGGATTGCGGCACTGCCAGCGCAATTGTGTCTGCCCTGCCAGCCGGGTCAGTCAGGCAGCGTGACTGCCGCCATCAGCGAACAAGGCAACGGCATCGACCTGATGCTGCGTTTCACGGAACAGGAAGGCATTGGCTTGGTCATCGGGCATGAGCAGCATGAAGCACCGGCACAGGAAGTGATCCGGACCTTGTGCGCTCTGGTGCCCGAAGCGCCGGTCACGCTGTATGTACCGCAAACGGCGGTGCGCGCTTACCAGGAAGCGATCAGCCATGCTGACGCACTGAACAAGCGCATCAATGTATTGGCCGGCAACTGGCCGCACTGGATTGCCGGCGTCCATGGTGCGGTGCTGGATATGATGGCTGGGTCTCGTATGGCAGCCAGCCACGGGCTGGACTGGCGCGCGTGGCGCTGGCCGATCGGGCTGGCAGCCGCAGTCCTGCTCACCAATGCGATTGCATTGAATGCAGACTGGTGGCGCATGAAGAATGAAGCCAACTCGTTGCGCGCGGCCATGATTCAGACATATAAATCGGCTTATCCGAAGGAGACGGTGATTCTTGATCCGGCTGCGCAAATGCGGCAAAAGATCGACGCCGCCAAACGCAACGCCGGGCTACCGGCACCGGATGATTTTACGGCGATCCTGGCGGCCTTTGGAGAGACTTGGGGCGAGGCTTGGGAAAGTGTCATGCCGGGCAAAATGGCGCCTGTTATCGAAGTGCTGGAATATCGCGAGCGCAGCCTGATCGTGCGATTCAAGCCTGCCCCGAGCCGAGTCGAAGGACCTGACATGGAAGCGCCGCTGCAACGGATTAAAGCTGCGCTGGCCGAACGCGATTTATTGCTGGATCCGGTGTCCGCGCAACCGGCGGCGGTATGGAAAATCAGGAGCGCAAAATGAACCTGCCCGGCCTGTTGCATCAATCGGGACAATCGTTAGCGGAATTCTGGGCGGCGCGCGATACGCGCGAGCGCGCGCTGCTTGCCGTGGCTGCCATAACGGTAGCGCTAGGCCTGTATTACGCGTTGCTGGTCGCTCCGGCCTTGACTGGTCGCGGCCAGTTGCATAAAAATCTGCCGGAGCTGCGCCAGCAAGCCGCGCAACTGCAGGCGCTCGCGCAAGAAGCTGCGATATTTTCCGGAAAATCCGCGCCGGTGGTGGCTGCGGTCTCGGAGGAAAGTATCAGAACTGCGCTTGCGCACCAAGGCTTGCAGCCGCAAAGCGTGACGCTGTCCGGCGAACTTGCGAAGGTGCAGCTCACGGCGGTGTCTTTTTCCGGCATGCTGGAATGGCTGGACGATATGCAAAAGACCGCGAAGCTTTCGGTGGCCGATGCCAATATCGTCGCGCTGCCCCAGCCGGACAGGGTGAATGCGGTATTGACATTGCGCCGATCAGGAAATGAATGATGCAGCGCGCCATGATGTGGTTGCTGGCGGGAATTGCCAGTGTCGCGCTCACCGTGCTGGCGTTCGTTCCGGCGAGCTGGATGGTGCCGCTGATGGAGATGCAGACCGCCGGCCGTTTGACGCTGGGCGATGCGCAAGGCACATTGTGGCGCGGTTCGGCGTTTATCGGCGCCGCCTTTATCGACGGTACACCTGGTGGCAGCGCTCCGGTAACGCCGCTGTTGCCCGGACGCTTCTCCTGGCGGCTGTCGCCGGCGGTATTGCTGGGCATGGTCGATGCCGAACTGGAAAATGCTGCGGTATTGCCGCAGCCGGTCAGGATCACGGGCAATTGGCATGAATGGCAAGTAAGCGCATCATCGGCGTTATTGCCGGTGGAGCGGTTGGCGGCATTGGGCGCGCCGCTGAATACAATACAGCCATCCGGCCGGATGCGGTTATCATGGGAGCCGTTACAATTGACGATACAGGATGGAAAAGTCGGCATGAATGGCTCGATGCATCTTGAAATGAATGACATTGCCTCGCGGCTGTCGCCGGTCAAGCCGTTGGGCACTTATCACCTGGCGTTCGACTGGCGCGGCCAGCAAGCATCCGTGAAGCTTGAAACGGCCAAAGGGCCGCTGTTGTTAAACGGGTCGGGGGTGCTCGCCAACGGACGTTTGCAGTTCTCCGGCAAGGCGGAAGCCGAAGCAGGGCAGGAAGAGAGACTGGCGAATTTTTTGAATTTGCTGGGGCAGCGCCGCAGGGAAGGCGGCAAAAATGTTATCGCGCTAGAGTTCAAATGATAAAAAACAGCTTGGCAAAGACAAGACAGGATCCGGTTGCGTGGCGGCGCTGGAGCGTAGCGGCCACATTGTTGTGCGCAATCGCGGGCGTGCAGCCGGCGCAGGGCGGCAGCGCAAATGAAGCGGCGGAGGCAACCAGGGGCACGCTTAATTTTGTTGGCGCCGATATTGAGTCGGTGATTGCGGCAATCGGCGATTACACCAATACGACGTTTATCATCGATCCGCGCGTCAAGGGTACGATCAATCTGGTATCCGAACAGCCCGTCACCAAGGCGCAGGCGTTCAAGTTGTTGGCCTCGGTATTGCGCCTGCATGGCTACGCGGTGGTGAGCTACAATGATTATGCCAAGGTGGTGCCGGAAGTGGATGCCAAGCAGCAGGCCAGTCCGGTCCAGCCCGGTGCAGCGCGCGGCGACCAGGTTGCGACCCAGGTGTTTCATTTGAATTACGAGTCCGCGACCAATCTGGTGACGGTGTTGCGTCCCCTGATTTCACCCAACAACACGATTAACGCCAATCCCGGCAACAATACGCTGGTTATCACCGATTACGCCGACAATTTGCTGCGGCTGGGCAAGATCATCGCGGCGCTGGATGGACAGGTGAGTAGCGAGCCGGATGTGGTGTCTATCCGCCATGCGGTTGCCAGCGATATTGCGGCGATGGTCAACCGGCTGCTGGAACCCGGGGGGGCTGGCGTCCTCGGAGGCGATGCCGGGCGCATCAGCTTGCTGGCGGATTCGCGCACCAACGCGGTCATTGTGCGCGCGCCGTCCGAAGCGCGCGCCAATCTGGCAAAATCACTGATCGCCAAACTCGACCAGCCGACCGCGCAGCCGGGCAATGTGCATGTCGTGTACCTGAAGAATGCCGAAGCGGCCAAGCTTGCGCAAACCCTGCGTGCCGTTGTGTCGGCCGATCCGTCCGCGCCAGTCGCGGCGCCGTCTTCATCGGCCGGAGCGTCACCGGCAACGTCGGCGCAGACGCCGCAAGGCAGCCAGGCCGGATTCATTCAGGCCGACCCGTCGACCAATACCCTCATCATCACTGCCAGTGAACCGGTTTACCGCAATTTGCGCATGATCATCGACCAGCTCGATGCGCGCCGCGCCCAGGTTTATATTGAATCGCTGATCGTCGAAGTGACCGATACGCAGGCGGCTGCCTTCGGTGTTCAATGGGCCAATATAACCGGAGGTCCCAACAGCGACTATCGGGCAGGGATCATGACCGGATTTGGTACGGGAGGCGATAACCTGACCAGCCAAGTAATCGCAAAGACAACGACGGGAAATTTTTTGCCGCCGAGCAATGGCTTGAGCATCGGTATTTTCAGACAGGCCGCCGGCAAGATCGGCCTGGGCGCCCTGGCCCAGATGCTTCAATCCGGCAACAACGCCAACATCCTGTCGATGCCCAACATGATTACGCTCGACAACGAAGAGGCGAAAATCATCGTGGGCCAGAATGTGCCGTTCCTGACCGGCCAATACACCACGACGGCCTCGGGCGGGGCAGCGGGCGTGAATCCGTTCCAGACGATCGAACGCAAGGACATCGGGCTGTCGCTGCGAGTGCGACCGCAAATCTCCGAAGGCGGCTCGGTCAAGATGGCGATTTACCAGGAAATATCGAGCGTGCATGATGCAACCGGCGCGGCAGGCATCATCACCAACAAGCGCTCGATCGATACCAACGTGCTGGTGGACGATGGGCAGATTATCGTGCTGGGCGGATTGATTGATGAAAATCTGCAAGACGGCGTCGAAAAAGTCCCCGGTCTCGGCGACCTTCCGCTTGTTGGCAATTTGTTCAAATATCAAAAACGCAGCCGCGTCAAAACCAACCTGATGGTGTTTTTGCGGCCAACCGTCATACGCAGCAACGAGCAGAGCGTGAATCTGACCGCTGATCGCTACAATTTCATCCGCAACCTGGAAATCGGTGCGCAACCTGCGCCGTCGCTGGTGCTGCCGGACATGAAGTCGCCGCAGTTGCCGCCGCTGCAGGAAGGACAGATGGCCGGCGGCACCTTGTTCAACCGGATGGACAGCGGCCCCCTGTTCAATAAAACATGGCCGGGCGCACCGGTAAATGGGCAACCGGCGCTGCCGCAAAATACTGCCCCGCATGAACCGGCGGTAGCGCCATTGATCCAGCAGTGACGGCCAGAAATATTCCTGCTAGGGGAGCCGAACCATGAAAATCATGGTTGCACTATTGGCGGAAAACTAACCTCCGGCTTGATTTTTTGTTTCCGGCTTTTTAACGGCCAGGTAAGTCTCTTCTACTGCCAAATCCAGGATGCCGTATTTTTGCATGACATCGTCATACTCGACCACCTCGCTGGTTCTTATTGCCGCGCGGAGAAATATATAGTCAAACCGCAATTGTTGTGCGGCACAGGGAAGGTGCTGCCAAAACTTTCACATAAAAAATCGGCAGCAAAAAAAGCGGCAGACTCAGTGCGAACAATGCGGATGGTTTCGTCGAAATTTTTCATAATGGAACCTGTCATATTTTGGGACATGATATTTTCTGCGCATAACATCAACGCTGCCCGGCCAATTTAAGCGCCACGCTATCTACTATAATGCCTGCTTTTTTCTGCTCGGCAGGAAACTTCCACTGGAGACTCAAACGTGTCATCTGCCGCCCCGCTACCGCCGGAAACACGCAATGCGCATGGCCTTTCCCGGCAGCTTCGAGTGCGCAGGATAGTTTGTTGCCATTATCCAGTGCCAACTCCGCAGATGCTACTGCTTGTTGCGGCCAACTTCCAGTCACGACAAGCTCGGTCGGCATCGCCAAGTAGTGCACTTCCCACTGCGGTGAATCCAGCTCCAGGCGCGTGGCGTCGCCTGTCAGGTGCAACTCGCCGTAGCCACTTTCCAGATGAGTCCCCGCAGCGGCAGACCAGCCATCGGCGCTTTTCACCGATGCATTGCCAAACGGGTAATACAGGCTTCCGGCAGGCCACTCCTGCATGGCGCGCAGCCACCAGACGAACTGGTACTCAAAGGCGGAACCTTCCATGACATCGTAGGCCTTGAAATTGTTGGGATGCACCACGCGGTCTCCTGCGTAGCTGCCCCACATCGGCGACAGGAAATGTGCACCGCCATTGATCAGCGCCTGCATGGTGGCATAAGACTCGGCGTGGCTCGGTAACTTTTCCGGAAAGGCGATGGTGGCGGGGTGAAACTCCCCCACGCCCCACGCGGGATCGATGCGCCTGATATTATCGATCAGGCTGCTGCCGCTGCGCGGCTTGCCTTCGTTGCGGCTGCCCGGGCCGTAGAGGATTGCGCCAAGATGCCCTTGGCGCGGCTTGGCGCCCTCGATAGACACGCCGGCCTGGTCGTTCCAGCCATTGGCGGTATCGGTAATGCTCACCGCGACATCCGGCTGGATGAAGGTCTGGCTGGTGTAGATGCGTTCCTTTGGCAAGCCTGCCTCCGCCGCCCAGGCAGCGAGATCATCGTAATGGCGCGCCACCAGATGGCGCCTGAATTGCGTCCATAATTGCTGCCACGGATCGTTGTAATTTATGGTATCGCGCGGCGGTTCGACGGTGTCGGGCGTCTTCCACGATTGTTTGGCGAGACGGTTTGCCTCATCCAGCGTCAATGCCGGCTCGCGCCGCGAGAAGGCCAGTTTGCCACCGTCCGCATAAGGGCCGAGGTGGAACAGCCATTCGCGATACTGGCGCAGGGTGTCGGGGTTATAGTCGTACCATTGGGTCAGGTAAAACCACGGATTGATGTATTCATCCGGATCGAGGTTGACCGTCACGTTGCTGCCGGGGTGCCCCCGGTTGAACTTGACGATTTCGCGCACCGCAGCTTGCAGATTGCGCTTTTTGTAATCGAGGAATCTACGGTTGTAATAATTCAAACTCATCATGCGCGCCAGCTCCGGACTTGCCGTGGCACCAGCCAGACCTTTCAGCGCGTCGTCCGGCTCGGGCTTGCCGAACTGGTTCCATTGCACCGTGCGCTCGTCCTGCTCCAGCATGTCAACAATGTCCAGATCCGGCGCAGCGAACTTGGCATCGGCCCATACCCCGCCATCCAGCGTAATCATCAACGGGGCGCGAAAGCGCAAGGAGGTCTTAAGGAGTTTGCCCAGCGATTCGCCTGTCATTCCCTTGCCGTCTCGCATGCGCAGCCTCTCGGGAAAGTCGGGGTCGAATTCGTAATCGGCCTGTTTTCCCTTCGTGGTGCGCATATATTCGACACGAGCGCGAAAACCGACTTCGATACAGCCGCCTTGCACCATGGCACGCAGTTCCTGCATCTGGTGAAAATTGTCACGAAAATCCACTGTCCCTCCGGGATAAAACACCCGCAATTTTTCGCCGGGGCAGGCTTGTCTGGCCGCCTGATTTTTGTCGAGCACCAGCGGCCCAGGCAACATCGTAACATTACCCGCCTTGTCTTCCACACGCACCTGCAATCGCTGCAGGCCGGGTGGTATCGCCGTGAACGGCACATGCAGGCCATACAGATCGCCTTTATTGAGTGGAGCTTCTCCCGCCTTAGCGTGTTTGAAGCGGGGGTCAATCAGATCAAGCAGCGGCCTGTTACCATGTGTCAGCATCATCTGTCCGAGTGGCGAGCCGGTTTCAGTTTCCACGCGCGCAGCCCGGATGCCATTCTCATCGGCTAGCCATGCACGCAGTTCTATTTTCCCGGGGGGCATTATCTTGTCGTATTGCGCCAGCACCTTGCCAAAGGGCAGATCGTTGACCACTTGCGGCCCGGCTATTTCGCTGCTATGCCCTTTGCCATCCTCGAACAGAACTCTCAGGCGATAGCTGCCGCGCGGCAACTTGCGCATCGGCAACAGCCCCTCAAAACCGCTGGTCACCGCCTGCGGCCAAGCCGGGAATGCCTTGGCAACGTCATCGCGTTGATTGTTGGGCGATAGCGCCAACACTTCCTTATCCCCCGCCAGCACCCGCACTTTCGCCGACCCCTGTCCAGCCACCGCCCAGCCGCTGATCAAGTTGCGACCGTCCGCCTCAATCGGCTCGGTCACATCCATCATGCCGAAGGGTTTGGAAAAATCAACCGGCACATGGCCGACGGTAAACACCCTGCCGTCGTTATTCACCGCGCGTACTTCTACCTTTGTGGCGTATGGCGAAATTACGCCGCGCGCAATGGTTTCGACATACCCAGAAACGACTGGAAATTTGCATTGCGGCAAGGCTGCGTTCACATCGGCTCTGGCAACGCTCGGCTTGACGCGTGCAAGCAATTTTTCGCCCGCCCACATCTCGATATGACTTATTCCGGCAGCATCAGCCGCCCATCCTTCAATGACATTCGACGCTGAGTCAATTATTTTAGGCGCGTCAATCGAGCCACGCATTTCGCAGGATAATGACGGTACCGGAGGTTTTCTTTGCCATGCCAAATTGGCTATGCCACCAATGGCAACTAAGACCAGAATTAACAGCGTAAATCTATTAGCGTAAGAGGTTGTCATCGAGTTATGTTGGTAGTTTTGGTGTATTTTAAAAGGTCACATGGTCTTAAGGAAACGCAGATTAAATCGCCCGTTCGCCCTGAGCTTGTCGAAGTATCAGCCCGAACGGAATAGATGTCACGAATTATGTAATGCTCAATAAGTGAGCGCCATGAAAACCTGTTCTCTTTCCTGTTCCTCTGGTCAGGCAATCTATTGAGAAAAATTTAAGAAAAGATACACCCACAGAAACCAAGGCCGTTATAGAATAACTCTCGCTTGCATCCGTACAAGCACACAAAAACCAATATAACCAAAAGGAGGAGAGACTGCTCATCACAGGGAGATGAACATGCTCTTCAGCGATAGCAAGAAAAAAGCCGGACTTCCCGGCCGTAAAATCTCGCCGCAGCTCATTCGCGGGACGAAACCCTCGAGGCGAATTTCGCGCCCCATGAGTTGTTTTTTCCCTCTCTGTCATTCCAGACAATCACCTTGCATACCAACCGTACAGGACATGAGCAATCATGGATGCCGGCAGCGTCCCGGTTTGGATTTTGTGATGGTGATGAACAAACCAACTCCGGTTCAGCGATCCGGCGATTTCCGCCATCAGACGGAAACCATTACCCGCAACAAACCAATCACCATGGCAGCTTGCCTGATTCATCGTGCCGCCCGCGATAATAATTTACAGCGGCGCCTATCGATATGAACCACATTGCCATCGTAGATGCCAGCCTGATTGGCGACATTGCCACCAAATTGCAACAGGCCGGCTACATCACAACGCAGATATTCGATGCCGCCAGCCTGGCCGTCTGGCTGGAAAACCACAAAGACGCAGTACTGATGGTGGATCGGCCGACAGAAAGGACGTTGCCCTTCAGCGGCGCCCTAAACAAGACAACATCCAGAGCAGCCAATGCCAAAAAGAAACCGCATTGGCAGCTCAATTTGGCGCAACTGGAACTGTACACTCCCGATTGCAGGGCGATTCCGCTTTCGTACAACGAATGCTGCATCCTGCGCGCCGCCGCAAGTGCGAACAAACAAGTAGTCAGCCGCAAGACGCTGATCGAGTCCCTGGGTCAAAACTTCCTGCACTACGACGAACGGCGGCTCGAAGCTATCATCAGCCGCCTGCGCCGTAAGTTGGCTTCCTATGCGCCTGAAGGCTTCACGATGCGGGGCGTGAATGGGCAAGGCTATTTGTTCGGGGTCAGATTGCAGGTGACGGGTAGCTGAGGCATGTCAGGGGTGGTCAGCATTTGTCAGCAATAAGCCGCATATATTCGCTAACCTCTCGATGTGCGAAATTTGCACGGGCGGGGCGGAGCAAGGAAGGAATCAATAGTCTGACCCAATTTATTCCACGTCTGCGAATCAACCAACTACAACAGGAGATGAAATATGCCAACTTACAAGATTGCAATAGCCTGACACCATTCTGTGTGCGTGATCAGTTTTGCATAATTCGGCCAATGAGGCCATGTCAATTCAAAGAATTGGACATTTTCTGAAAGGATTAAGATTGTGAATATTTCTAAATTAGTCAAAATTACCGGCAAGGAAGCTAAACGCAGCAGTGCTGCTGCCACCAACGCCCCGAAATTCTCTGCGGGCGCAAAAACATGCCGAATGCCCCGCATGCTTTCGTTAATCGCCGCGGCTCTTTGGATGGCTGTTGCTGGAAACGCCACCGCTTTGTCCAATTCGGCGCAAGTCCCTGTTCTTCTTTACCACTCTGGTGAGGTAAGGAATCCTTGCGACTATGGCAGCTATGCTTCCGTCGCGCTTGCAGCGGATCTTGAGAACTTTCACCAAAGGGGAATAACAGTAGTGCCTTTGTACTGGATCACAGAGTGGGCGCTCGGTTTGCGAGATGGAAGCACCCTGCCTGACAAAGTCGTCGGGATCACAACTGATGACGGCAATGAATTGGATTGGAACGACCTCTACCTCCCGCAGTATGATTGCGGCCCGTGGCGCAAGAGCTTCAAGACGGTAATTCAGGAATTCCATGCCGCTCACCCCGAATACCCATGGTATTCGCCTCATGTCTCAACATTCGTCATCGCATCCCCGGTCGCCCGTTCTTTGATGACCCCGGGTCCACAGTATTGGACCGATGGATGGTGGGCGGCAGCGCAGGCATCGGGAATGATGGAGGTCTACAACCATGGCACTGACCATGACATACTAGAAATTCTAAGTAAACAACTCGACTCGGCACTGGGTATCTATGTACCGGTCGGGGGCAATGCCGACGGCGATTGGAAGGGGCACGGCGACTTCGCCCGAATCAACGACTACCTGACGAGCAAATTCGAAGTGACGAAAGCTGCGACTTTCATTGCGGGAAAGACAGGGGCGTGGCCCGATCTCTTTGCATACCCCTTCGGCAACGCTACGCCGGGCCTGCAAAGCTATTTTGCGACCTTCGGCGCAGAGCATCAAACTCTGGCGGCATTCACCACGTCCGGACAATACGTATCGAGAAATTCCAATCGGTGGACGTTGGGCCGGTACGTTTGGGGAAGGGATTGGACCACACCTGCTGGAGTAAATGGCATTCTTAATGGCGCGGGGTACTAAACTGTTGCTTCAATTCGGAAAGTAACCGGTAGCACTTGGAGGCGGCGGCTGAGAGGAGAAACTTCCGATCAGCCGCCTGCTTTTTCAATCGTGTGTTCTGGTTCGTATATTACTTTTGCAAGATCGTGCGTAGATCTTCGGTTGACTTCCAATCGCAACCACATACGAAACGCGGAATTAGCCATCGGTTAGAATCGTTGGTGACGTACTCCGGTTCAGTTGTAAGTGCCGCAGCGAGCCGATGTTCTGACATATGATTAGGAAGATACTCGCGCACCAGGTAGTCAGAAGTTTCGCCGTATGGGTAAGCAAAAATAGTTGACGTCCCAGCTCCGCAAATCGAGTCCAAATAGTCGGCCGCTTGCCGTATCTCTGCATCAGCCTCCGGGTAGGTTGAAACGACTGAAAATCGTCCTTTCTCACGCAAAATAGCTGTCGAATCTAAGGTGATGTGGTTATGATCCCAGCTATGGTTTTGCACTCGAATCACTCCTTCGTGTTGGGCTTGCTGCCACCATTCATCACCCCACCAACCACGTCCGACCATGCACGTGACATCGAGTTGCGCACGCGCTTGGGGTGATGCGATTACGAAGGACGTTGCTTCTATTAGAGGCTGGCTTCGCCCAGCGTTCGTTTTGGAAAAATCGCGCAGAATGTTCGCCATACTCTTCTGTTGCCCGTGAGTAGGGTGATCGAGGTCGTACCAATCAAACCACGAGCCATCGTCGAACGTAAGGGCAACCAATTTGTTTGTGGGGTCCAACTTGCGATGAACAACAGCATCGACCATGGCGCATAAAGGAGTTATCGTCCAGCCTAGCTCCGCGAGTAAACGCAAATCCATATCCAACGCAACGTGATCGTTATTCGAGTACTCGTTGCCGCCAATGTTTATTGAATGATACGTCAAAATCAGAGCTGTCATGGTAGGATCAAGCCAGTTTTGTGGTACGTTTTAAAAAGGGACATTCGCCGGAATTGCAAGCAAAATTAAAATGGCCCTAGCTCATGGATCTTTTCGATTAAGGCAAGCTTTTCTGTATCTTGCACAGTTGAACTCCACCATGCAATCACATGTTTGAAATGAGTTTTTTGAAATCCAGCGCTGAGAGAGATGCGCTCTGACAAGGGATCACCACAATAGCCAAATACCCCTATGGTTTTGTTCTGGAAGTGGTTAAATGCCGAGGACAACGCCAAATAATAAGGGCCGCCAGCATTCCGCATACTTGCGCGCTCTTCCTGGCTCATTTGCTTGAGAACGCGTTGATCAACGCAAGCACCGCCGCATAGCAAGCAGCCCTGCCATTCATAGAAATGGATGTAGCATACGGGAAGAGTAACCGAATCTTTGGCATCGTAATAAGCCACTAAGTGGATTGGCTCTTCAGGCGGCGAATGGTGAAACTTGAAACGAAATAAATCTCGCACATTTTCACATATCGTTTGCTGCACACATATGCGGAAAAATGGTTTCGTCTGATCTGGCAAAACCAAAGTATTAATGGTTTGAATTTGCTGAGACATAGCATCGACCCCGAATCATTGGTTGCGAGAGCGGTGAACCATTCATAATTGCCAGCATGGAACTTAAATTCTCCTATGCTTGAAGATCGCGTTTTGCCTGCCTTTCCGCTACTCACAATTTGCAAAACACGAATTCACGAGGGATCAACAACCACAATCTCCCACTCCCGTTTCCATCAATGAAATTTTTTCCACCAATTTTGCCTCGACCAGATGAGAGGATAGGATAGGAAATTCAACCACACAAGTCGCAAGTATCCATGACCGCCGCTCTCCGGTCAACGCCAATTTTTAACGCCAATTTTTATCGTTGAACACCCACAGATCAGAATCACGGAGGCAAGTTTTTCATTATCACATTCCAGAAGAAATGCTAAAAATTTGGCGATGTCGTCATTTCGCTAAACGCTCCGACCAATAGCTTGGCTGATGATGGCATCAGTGTGCGACAGCCAGCACGATAATTTCTTTTGCTCGGCGCGAAAAAGACATAAAAGGGAAAATGCTTCAATCCGGCTACGTGGATGCCGGGCGCGCCAATAGTTCGGATAAAAATTTGGTGCAGCCCAAATATGCCCCACGACAGTTTCGAACTCGGCCAGATAATCCGCCCCCAAACCGGGCGGACTGTCTTCGTAGAAATTGACGTATCGTAGTGTTCGCCTGTTGCGGCGCGGTGAAACCGATATTTCATCGCAACAACTCACGGGCAGCGGCTATGACCTCCTCGGCAGAAACGGTATCGGCCACTCCGCTGTTAGTTTCCGCTACGCGACGCAGTGCTTCGATACGCCATGCTTCTGTGACTTTATCCGCATTTTGAACTTCAAGGC
>JANLID010000196.1 GCA_024654105.1 Gallionella sp.
ATCCAGATTGCCAAAGACTCACCGGAAGAAAACCCCCCGTCCACTGCCGAGGTTAAAAACACTTTTGGCGGAATGCTGCGCAGGGAACTGGTTGAGGCACAGGATTCGCTTGCCATCGAGACCGGCATCCAGAAATTTATTGAGTGGATTCGTTCTGGCAAGCTGGAGGTTAAGCTGTATCGGGAGCAGAACATCCACGCCAAGATTTACATCATGACCCCCGAACAGGCAACGCCCGATGTGCATCATGGCTACGTCATTACAGGGTCAAGCAACTTGTCGCATAGCGGGTTGGAGGGCAATCTGGAGTTCAATGTTTTGCTCAACGAGCCGGAGGAGCACGACTACGCGCTGCATCGTTTCAACGAGCTTTGGGCGGATGCCGTGGATGTGAAGGATGTCCACGAGACCATTATCGACACGGTGGAAAAAGAATCTCCCTTTGCCTTTTTTACCCCGCACGAACTCTACCTCAAGTTTTTGGCAGAATATTTCCGCGACTATCTGGGTGACCGATCCAAACTGAGCACGGGAATGCTGCCGCAAACTTTCAAGAAGCTGCAATACCAGGAAGATGCCGTATTCACCGCGCAACAGATGCTCAAATCCTACGGTGGCGTCTTCATTGCCGATGTGGTGGGCTTGGGTAAAACCTACATGTCGGCGTTGCTGGCACTACAGCTTGATGGCCGTTGTCTCATCATCGCGCCGCCGAGCCTCCTTGATGAAAACAGCCCCGGATCATGGCCTAGCGTGTTTCGTGACTTCGGCATACGCGGCCACAAGTGCGTCTCTATTGGCAAACTCGAAGATGTCTTGGAGCAAGACGTTGATAGTTACAAATACGTCTTCATTGATGAATCCCACCGCTTCAAAGGCGATTCGACCCAGCGTTACGAACTGCTCACACGTATCTGCCAAAACAAGGGCGTTATCCTGGTTTCCGCCACCCCATACAACAACACGGTTGACGACATCTACAGCCAACTGAAACTGTTCCAGCCACCCCGCAACAGCACGATCCCCGGCTTGCGCAATCTGGAAGCGTTTTTCGACACACTGCGGAAACGCCTCAAGGGACTGCATCGTCTCGATGATGCCGAGGCATACATCGCGGCAGTCGGGCAAAATGCACTTGAGCTGAGGAATCGAGTGCTCAAATACGTCATGGTTCGGCGCACGCGCAGCGAGATTGAAAAGTTCTACTGCGACGACTTGAAAAAGCAGAATATCTGGTTTCCACAGATCAACGATCCCGTTCCATTGCTTTACCAGCTTAACAAGACGGAAAGCGCCGTCTTCACCAGCACCTTGGAACGTATCACCAGCGCCGATTTCCATTGGGCGCGTTATCAGGCGCTGAATCCGATCTATTACACCGGGGAGGTTGAGGATCGCGCCGTGCAGGGGCAGCGCAACCTCGCCAAATTTATGAAAATCCTGCTGGTGAAGCGTCTGGAAAGCAGCTTCCACGCATTCAGGCAAACCCTTGACCGGTTCATCAAAACTCACGAGCTGGTCTTGCAGGCCTTTGATGAAGGCGTTGTTTATACCAGCGACAAGCATAGCCACAAGGTGCTGGAATTCATGGAGGACGGCAACGATGCCGCCATCGAAGCGCTCATCCAGGCGGATAAGGTGGAGAAGTTTTCCGCCGCCGAATTCACCCCCGTTTTCCGCCAGCATGTCGCGTCAGACCTGGACACGTTGCTCGCGATCAAGCAGTCATGGTCAAGCATCGGGCGCGACCCAAAATGGGTTGAATTCAAGCGCGAACTCACCTCACAGCCGGGCTTCAAGGACGGGAAACTCATCATCTTCAGCGAATTTGCCGACACCGCCCGTTATCTGGCGAATTGCATCCAGAAAGAAGTTGAACCCAAGACCCTGTTGTTCAGCTCAGACTCCAGTCCCGAACAGCGCCGCGACGTTATCGCCAACTTCGATGCCAACAGCAAAGGGCGCGGCGATTACCGCATCCTCGTCACCACCGACATCCTCGCGGAAGGCGTGAACCTGCATCGTTCCGCCACGGTCATCAACTATGACATCCCGTGGAACCCCAGCCGCATGATGCAGCGGGTTGGGCGCGTGAATCGCGTCGGCACCAAATTCAAGACCATTTTCACCTACAACTTCTTCCCCACCGACGAAGGCAACAACGAGATTGCCCTGAAAGAATCCGCCAAATCCAAGATTCACGCCTTCATCAAACTGTTGGGCAACGATGCACGCCTGCTGACGGGTGACGAGGAAATTACCTCGCACAATCTTTTCGACCGGATCAACACCAAACAAGCCGCCGAAGGCGACGAGGCCGAGCCCAAGAGTGAATTGAAATACCTGCGCCAGATTCTCGAAGTGAAGGAAAAACAACCGGAGCTGTTCAAACGCATTCTCGCGCTGCCGCGCAAGGCGCGCTCCACCCGTTTGCACGCGCCAGAACCGGCCTCGGCGGATAAGACGGATGCGGCACCCATACCGGATCGCCCTGCCGTGATTACCTATTTTCGCCAAGACCGGCTGGATAAATTCTTTCGCGCCCATGCCCATGCGGGCTTTGCCGAAGAGCTTGATTTCTTCACCACTGCCGAAACCCTTGAAACCACAGTCAGCGAAGACAGGCAGACTATCCCACCGGAACAGTTCTATCCGCTATTGGATAAAAACAAAGCCGGATTTCAAACTGCCACCAGTCCCACCATCGAAAGCATCATGCCTGCAACGGCATCCGGCAGCGGCAACGAGGCGATTATTTTGAAGCGGATGCGTGCTCGCGATTTTCGCAACTGCGATGCGTACAAAGCGGAAGATAAAAAATTCATCAAACAGGTCGAGCAGATTATTTCAGAAGGCCGGGTCGGCAAGCACACCCTGCGCAAGATTAAGGATGCATTCGATAAAACCGCCGTCCCCCTCGAAATGCTGGCGATTCTCCGCAATGAAATCGCCAACCAATATCTGCTGGGCATACCGCAGAAAACGGACAAGAACGCATCATCCGCGCCACGGGAAGTGATACTTTCCTCATACCTGCCTTAAGGAACACACACCCAATGGATACGCGATATTTAAGAAGGGGGTAAGACATGACTCGTAAAAAAATCTCTCCGCCAGGTACGCAGAACGTGGTGGATCACACGTCAGCGCCGGGTCTTGTCAGCGACATTCGCCGCCTGATTGACGAGGCCAAGACTGGGCTGGCTGCTACGGTCAACTCGGCTTTGACGCTGCTTTACTGGCGCATCGGTCAGCGCATTCGCACCGAAGTGCTCAGGGGCGAACGCGCCGGCTACGGTGAGCAGATTGTCTCGACGCTGTCGAGACAATTGGAGGCAGAACACGGGCGCGGCTTCAGCTCCAAGAACCTGCGCCACATGCTGCGCTTTGCCGAGGTGTTCGAGGCTGAGGAGATTGTCTACGCACTGAGTAGACAATTGAGCTGGACGCATTTGCGCAGCCTGATCTACATTGACGACCCGCTTAAACGTGAATTTTATCTGGAGATGTGCCGCAGTGAAGGCTGGAGCACACGCACCCTGCAAGGCCGGTTGGATTCCATGTTATTCGAGCGTACTGCATTGTCGCGCAAGCCCGATGAGTTGCTGACCACCGAACTCGCAGCCCTGCGGGAGCAGGGCGAACTGAGTCCTAACCTCGTGCTCAAAGATCCTTACATCCTCGATTTTCTTGGTCTGCAAGATCGCTATCTGGAAAAGGATTTGGAAGATGCCATCTTGCGCGAGCTGGAAAATTTCCTGCTGGAGCTGGGAGCGGGGTTCACTTTCGTCGCCCGCCAGAAGCGGTTACAAATCGATAATGATGATTTTTACATTGACCTGCTGTTCTACAACCGCCGCCTCAAACGTCTGGTGGCCATCGAGCTTAAGCTGGGCGAATTTAAAGCCGCTGACAAAGGCCAGATGGAACTCTACCTGCGTTGGCTCGCCAAGCATGAGCAAGAGCCGGATGAAGCGCCGCCGCTGGGCATCATTCTATGCACGGGCAAGAAGCGCGAACAGATCGAGCTTCTTGAGCTGGATCAAACCGGCATCCATGTTGCCGAATATTTGACCGGCCTGCCGTCCCGGCAACTGCTGGAGCAGAAGCTGCACGAGGCGGTGGCGCTGTCCAAGGCGAGGCTGGCAAATCGGGCGAACCCTACTGGTGGTGAAGTGGAGGGTGATGCGTGATGCCGTATTGCTACCGGAATCGCTAATGCCCACCTCACGCTTTTCCTCCGCCAAAGACCAGCAAGTGATTGTCGTTTGCGATTCTGCCGCGATCACCGCTGGCGATATATCAGGGGTGCTGACCGCGCTTGAAAGCCTGTCCGGCGACCGTTCTTCCGCCATGAGCGCCGAGGGCGCGGTAACGCTGGTGTTCCACGGTTACGACGACGATCCACGCGAGCTTGAGGCCATTCCAGAAGTGCGGGCATGGTTTGCCCGACTGTTTGCGACATGGCCGTATTGGTCTTTCTTCGCCAGCCGCATTGACCAGACTGTGCCGCTCATTCTTTCGCTGTTACTGTCCGGTGAGGCCATGGCTGGTGAGCCGGGCATGGTCGGATGGTGTTTCGACCTGGACGAATTGAAGCCGTTGCTGCTGGAGATGTTTTGTCACCAGAACGAGTTAATCGAAAGGCTGGAAATCGGCGAGGATGTGAACGTGCGCGTTACCCATGACTTCCTTGAGGCGGTGCAGGCGTTCCTCAACTAATCAAGCATTCATCTCAGGATGTTAGCGAGTCAAGAATCTGCTGCTTTTCGTTTGGTGTCAGCGTCTGCGCGAATTTGACGGCGGCGATGATCTGCTCTCGAACAGCTTCCGAGATATGGCCTTTCAGCCCGGAGGTGTCGTGCATGAGCGCTTGAATGACTTCTTCTCTGCGGAGCTTCAATACTTCATGGCAGGCAAGGTGCGAGTCGTGTTGCAGGAACGGGTGTTCTGCTTTATCAACTTTCACTTGGCACTGGAGCAGATGCGGCCTTGCATGAACAAAAGAATGTATTTCGGTATTGATGATGAATGTCCAATATTCCGGGTCATCTTCGGCAACCAGCACCAGGAATTTTGGTTTTGATTTTTCAGGAAACTTGACCTCCAGCCGGACGACGCATCCGGGCAGTAGCTTTCCAAGGATGAATTTTTTGCGTGCTTCGTCAGGCAACCCGTCACTGAGCGGCGACATTTAGTGTGCGCGCAGATAGGCAATTACGTCGTTGGCATTCGGCAATGTTTTTGCGATTGCATCAATCGGGATGAATTGATTTTCGGAGACTTCATTCCATGCGGCATCATGGGTAATGTCAGTCAGCTCACCGAAAGTTTTACTGCCGAACGCTGCAATGGTCTGGGAAATACAGCTTGTTTCGGATTCAGCCAGAAAGCCTATATTTGCGCGGCGAATGGGTTTGATGTTTCTGCCTTGCGTCACCTTGAAGGCATCGTTGATAAGCTCGTCCCAGTCAATGTCAATGCTCTTGCGCCCGGCGGCTACTTTCATCATGTCGTATATTGCCGAGGGAACCGGGCCATACTCCATAGCGATGTATTGGTCGCCACAGATAAGACGCCCGAAATCCTGTAGGTGCTGTTTGTCGGCGAGATAAAGAATTTTGGAAATGCCGTGCATGGTCGGTGCGGTCAGGCTTTCGGCGATGTATAAAATCACCTCCAGCGCTTTTTCCCGGTCAAAATGTTTTGCGTGTACAGGCATGGTTGCGGTTTCCATAATTTCTCTCCCTGAAATAATGGTCGGCATACTTGCGGAGATGCTGCTTGAGGTTTGCTGGTGCGTCAAAGTGGGCGCATTGTAAACCCATTTTAATGATTCAGGCAAAGCGAGGGGGTTGCGTGAGTCGTCGATCTATTTCGACATCTCGCCCAGACGGATACAGGTCGCGCCGGCATGCTCATCGAGAAAATCCCCCAATGCTTCGACCCAGGGCTCACGCATGAAAATGAACCCGTCGTTATGCCCGCCGGCAAGTTCGAGGAAGCGCTTGGGCGGATTCGCCGCCGCATAGAGCGCCCGCCCGTGCTCAAACGGAATAATTTCGTCTTCCGGGCTGTGGGCAATCAGCACCGGCGCGGCGACAGCCTGCAGGTTTTCCCTGGTGTCGTAGCGGAGGTGCGCCAGCCATCGTACCGGCATGAACGGATAAAAGTGCTGCGCCAGATCGGGCACGGAAGTGAAGCCGGAAGCGATCACCAGGGCAGCCGGTTTTTGCCGGGCGGCCAGCCACGAAGCAACGGCGCCGCCCAGCGATTCGCCGAACAACACGATGCGGCAGGAAGGGATGCGCCGCTGTTCGGTCAGGTAACGCCAGGCGGCCTCGGCGTCCAGGTAGGTGCCCTGCTCGGAAGGTGACCCGTCATTATTCCCATAGCCACGATAATCGAAGATCAGCGTGTTGTAACCCAGGTTATGGAACATTTGCAGCGAATCGAGTCGGTGGGAGATGTTGCCCGCGTTGCCATGCAGAAACAGCACCGTGCCGTGCGGTTGCGGCGCATTTTCCTTCTGTGCGGCCGGAATAAACCAGCCGTGCAAACTGAGGCCGTCGTCGGTGGTCAGCCGGATGTCCTCGTATGACAGGCCAACCTGGCTGGGAGCGGCGATCATTTCGCGCCCGGTTTCCGGATAGAAGACCAGATGCGACTGGAAAAAGTACAGCACCAGCGCAAACCCGATGTAGGCTGTGAGCAGGATACGCAACACGCGCCACATCAGCCGCACCTTAACCTTCGCATATTGGCCTCCGCACGCAGAAATGGCAGCGTATGCCGCGTAAAATCAGGCGACAACCTGTTCGTCGCGCATGCGCATGGCTTCTTCGATATCCACTGCCACCACGTTGGACACGCCTTTTTCCTGCATGGTCACGCCGACCAGTTGCTGCGCCAGTTCCATGGTGATCTTGTTGTGGCTGATGAACACGAACTGGGTGTGTTGCGACATTTTCGTGATCAACGCACACAGCCGTTCGGTGTTGGTGTCGTCCAGCGGCGCGTCCACTTCGTCGAGCAGGCAGAACGGCGCGGGATTGAGCTGGAACAGCGAGAACACCAGCGCGATCGCGGTAAGGGCCTTTTCCCCGCCGGACAGCAAATGGATCGAGCTGTTTTTCTTGCCCGGCGGCTGTGCCATCACCTGTACGCCGCTGTCGAGGATTTCCTCGCCGGTCAGCACCAGCCGCGCCTCGCCGCCGGCAAACAGGATCGGGAACAATTCCGACAAATGCTGGTTGACCTGGTTGTAAGTCTCCATCAGCAGGTCGCGCGATTCCTTGTCGATGCGGCGGATCGCCTCTTCCAGTGTGGCCATCGCCTCGTTCAGATCAGCGGCTTGCGCATCCAGGTAAGCCTTGCGCTCGGTCGCAGTTTGCAGTTCTTCGAGCGCGGCGAGATTCACCGCGCCCAGCGCTTCGATGTCCGCATTCAGCCGGTTCAACTCGTTCTGCAATGCATTCGGCTTGTTGTTGCCGGTTTCGAGCAGGGGCAACAGCGCCTGCTCATCCACGCCCTGCAACTGTTCCGCCCATTGTTCGAAATGCAGGCGCGCCTCCTGCTCCTTGAGGGTCAACTCGCCGAGTTTTTCACGCAGCGGATTGAGCCGGTGCTCGCAGGCGAGGCGTTCCTGCTCGAGTTTTTGCAGATTGACCGTGGCGTTTTCCAGCACGTTGCGCGCCTCGGCAAGTGCCTGCTCGCTGGTCTGGCGTGTTTGCAGCGCGGCCTGCAATTGCTGCTTGGCCGTCTCATCCTCGCCGCCCGATAAATCGGTGCGCAGTTGTGCCAGGTTCTGCTCGAATTGCGCCAGTGCCTCGGTGATTTGCCGGACGTTGTGTTGCAGGTCGGCGATTTTCTCCGTGCAGGTCTTGGCGAAGAAGCGCGCCTCCTGCAACGCATGTTGCGCATGCTGCGCGCGGCTGCGCTGTTCGCGCAACGCAGCATCCTGATGGTTGGTCTGGCGCTGTGCCTCGTCCACCTGCGTGTGGAACGCGGCGATCTGCTCGCGCAATATCGCCATCTGTTCGTCGATATCGTGCTGCTGGCGTTGCTCGTTACCCAGCAGGTCGGCCAGTTCCTGCATCTCGCGCTCGATCTGCATGGTGCGCTCCGCGCTGCGCTCAAGCGCCTGGTCCAGCTTGAGTATCTGCATTTGCAGGCCGTGCAGGCGTTGCTGCAGCTCGTTACCGGCAGCGCGCAACGGCGTGATTTGCGCTTCAATGGCTTGATAACGTTGTTCGGCCTGCGCAACCTGTTGCCTGGAAGATTCCGCCTCGCGGTTCTGCCCGACCAGTTCCTGCTCGAGCCGCTCGATCTCGCGCTGCCTTGCCAGCACGCCGTGCAACTGGCTGTCCGGCGCATGGAACAGCACGCTGTGCGCGCCGACCAGATGGCCTTCGGGTGTGACGAACCAGCCGCCCGGAGGCAACTGTGCGCGCTGCGCATAGGCCTGCGCCATATCCGCCACCGCATACACGTGCGTCAGCCAATCGCGCATCACCGGTTCGATTCGCTCGTCCGTGCATTGCACGTAGCTTAGCAACTGTGTCAGTTGGTTTGTCTCGACGATATTGCTTTGCCCGGCGGCTTCCGGCGCAAACAGCGCCAGTTTCGCCGGTGGCGTATCGCCCCACGCCGCGACATCTTTCAATAATGGCATGGCAATCGCATTCAGCCGCTCGCGCAGCACAGCTTCCAGCGCATCCTCCCAGCCGTTTTCGATGCGGATCGATTGCCACAGGCGCGGCAGTTTTTCCAGTTGGTGCTGCTGCAGCCATGCGTTGAGATTCTTGTCGCTGTCGATATGCTGCTGCAATTGCTGCAACGCATGCAGGCTTGCCTCGGTCTGCGCCAGCATGCGCTCCTGCTGCTGCAATGCGTCGCGCCGGCTGCGCCGTTCTTCGTCGGCCAGCGGCAACTGCTCCTGCAGGTTCGCCAGCTTCTCCACCTGCGCGGCGTGCTGCGCTTCCAGCTCGGCCTGTTGCTGCTGCGCCTGTTGCAGCGCGCCGCCGTCGGTGCGCGGCAGATTGTCTTTTTCCAGCAGCAGGCGCAGGCGGCGCGACTCCATCTGCTGGATGTTGCGTTGCAAATGTTCGCGTTGTGTGTCGGCCAGTTGCAATTGCTGTTGCTGTTGCAATTCCTCACGTTGCAACGCGTTGTAGCGTCCCTGCGCAATGCGCGCCGCCTCTTCGGCCTGCGGCAGGTTCCGGTTTTCCAGTTGCGCGTGCTGCTCGGCCTCGGCGACTTTGGCCACCGCGCCGTCCTGCTGGCGCTGCCAGTGCTCCAGCAGGGAATGGATGCCCTGGCGCTGGTGCTTCTGCTGCTCGATCTGCTTTTCGGTATTGACGATCTGCTGTGCCATGCGCTGGCGCTGCTCGGCAACGTGTTTGATGTGCTGCTCCAGCCGCGCGATTTCGGCATTCGCGGTATACAGCTCGCCCTGCTTGACGTGCAGCGCATCGGAAAGCTGGTAATGCCCGCTGCGCGCAGTTTCCAGATGGCTTTCGATGTCGCGCAGCCGCGCGGTTTCCGCTTCCAGTTCGGTGCGGGTTTTCTCCGTCGCTTGCGCAAACCGGGCGCGCTGCGTTTCGGCTTCCTGTTTTTTCACCAGCCAGAACAGATGCTGCGTGGTATCGCGTTGTGTTTCCAGCGCGCGGTATTGCCTGGCCACTTCGGCCTGTTCGCCCAGGTGTACCAGTTGTTTTTCCAGTTCCTGCAGGATGTCGCTGACGCGCAGCAGGTTATCGCGCGTATCGCCGATGCGCAGCTCGGTCTCGCGGCGCCGATCGCGGTATTTGGAAACGCCCGCCGCCTCTTCGAGGAACACGCGCAACTCCTCCGGCTTGGCCTCGATGATGCGCGAGATCATGCCCTGCTCGATGATCGCGTAAGCGCGCGGCCCCAGCCCGGTGCCGAGGAAAATGTCGGTGATGTCCTTGCGCCGCACATGCTGGTTGTTGATGTGGTAGCTGGAATCGCCGTCGCGCTGCAGCACGCGCTTGATGGAAATCTCCGCGTAGCTCGACCACTGCCCGGCGGCCTTGCCCAGCGAGTTGTCGAAGATCAGTTCCACGCTGGCGCGCGATACCGGCTTGCGCTTGGTCGTGCCGTTGAAAATTACGTCCTGCATGGTCTCGCCGCGCAATGCGGAGGCTTTTGATTCGCCCAGCACCCAGCGCAGCGCGTCGATCACATTCGACTTGCCGCAACCGTTCGGCCCGACCACGCCCACGATCTGCCCCGGCAGCGAGATGTGCGTGGGATCGACGAAGGATTTGAAACCGGCTAGCTTGATCTGGGATAAACGCAATTTGGGAGTCACAACGTTATAATGCGCGCTATTCTAACTGAAGCGGGACACCTCACCAAATGACCACCCAGCCGGACAAAATACTGGAAACCTTCCCCAACCCGAACCCGCAGCGCGATTACCATATCCACATGGAAATCCCCGAGTTCACCTGCCTGTGCCCCAAGACCGGCCAGCCGGATTTCGCCACGCTGATCCTCGATTACATCCCCGGCGAGAAATGCGTCGAACTGAAAAGCCTCAAGCTGTATATATGGTCGTTCCGCAACGAGGGGCATTTCCACGAGGACGTCACCAACCGCATCCTCGACGATCTCATCGCCGCCACCCAACCGCGCATCATGCGCCTCACCGCCAAGTTCTACGTGCGCGGCGGCATCTTCACCAACGTAGTCGCGGAATACCGCCAGCCAGGCTGGCAACCGCAGCCGCTGGTGGATTTGACGCAATTCGAGGCACAGCCGAATATGCGCGGATAGGGACTTATTCTTGTAACCGATACTGACAATGCATATACTTCGTCAGTATTCAACACACTGTGAGCTAAATTTATGCCGAAAGAAGCTGTTTTCACGATGAAGCTCGAACCCAATTTACGGGAAGAGTTCATGGCCGAAGCCGAGGCGTCGCATCAGCCGGCGTCGCAGATCGTCCGTGAGATGATGAGAGATTTCGTTCAGCGCCAGCGCGAGGCACGAGAATACGATGCGTTCCTACATAACAAGGTGGACGTGGCACGGTCATCAATGCGCGCTGGTCAGGGGCGTTCCAACGAAGAAGTCGAAACCGAGTTCACTTCACGCCGCGTTGAACTGCTGCAAGCAAACAAGGAGTGAAGGTTCGTTGGACGCCAGAGGCCGAGCAAGACCGTAGCGACGTGTGGGACTACATCGCGAACGACAACCCTCTGGCGGCGGTCAGGATGGACGAGCTTTTTAGCGATGCAGCCGCGAAATTGGCCGACTTTCCGCACATTGGTCGAACCGGAAAAATCCCCGGTACCCGCGAACTGATTCCGCATGAGAGCTACCGCCTGGTGTACGAAGTCGAAGGGGAAACGGTGTGGATTCTAGCCGTGGTTAACACGGCCCGCCAATGGCCGCCACTTATTCAGCATTAAAAATAAAATAAGAGATTTCTTCCTCTGCTACCACATCGTCTCAATTTCTGAAAATGTGGCGCGAGATGTTTCTTTTTCCTTGAGCCAATAGTCCAAACGAACCGTTTCACCCTCGGCAATCCCATTCTCCCAGTCAGTGGCAATTTCTTCTTCATCCTGCGCCCAGACCGCAATTCTTTCCGGCCAAACCGTGTGACCCAAAAAATGTGATACCAGCAGTTCTCTGGTGAATTGGCCGGACGGCACACCGGCGCGGTTAGCCAGCAAATCAAGGTCGTCTTTAATTTTTTGTGGAATTTTTATTTTAGTAGCCACAATGTTTTTGCCCAAGCCTTGGATGCAATTGTATGGCGCGGTGCGAGAAAACACCATTGTCCCCAAGGACGGCTCTGGCGGCGGCTCATGGTAAAGCCCCGTTTTCTCGGCCTTCATACGCAGCAACTCGTGCGCACCGTATAAATACACCACGAAATATTCACGCAGGTATTTCGCACCGGTCACATCCATTTTCGCTATCGATTCATCCATCGCAGTCTTGAGCGGCACGGGCAGCCAGACTCGCAAAACCGCTTCATTGACAGATAGATCGTCAATTCCTCGATCACCCTCGTATAGCTTATTCAGCTTGGCCGGTTGCACTTCGCTTTCTGGCGCAGTGCTTTTTGATTTGCCGCTTGCTGACCTGCTGCCCTCACCGCCGAACCATTTCAATAACGTGCCGAGCATAAAAATTCCCCTATTTATCTGCTTGCCGCCGACTGGCTACAGGAACAAAAATCACCCCGCGCATTTTACGCCCAATAACGTCCAGCCATGTCCAATGCAGTGGCATTTCTGACTTACAAAACTGGTGGTTGCCGGGCAAATGCCATAGCTGCACTGATTGGCTGGGCACTGTTACTGGCTCAACCAGCCTATGCAGACTTCACCGGCAAAGTGGTCAAGGTTGAGCGCGAGAATCTACCTGCCAAATTAGCCGCGCACGGTTTGGCTGTTGCGGCGGAGA
>JANLID010000201.1 GCA_024654105.1 Gallionella sp.
CAATATTTACCGGCGCATTCCTGTGAAGGCTGGTATCCATACACTGAAGGCGCGACTGAAGGATCATCCTGGGGATGATTTTAACTATGTGCGCGAGGAGACGGTTAACCTTGCTCCTGGGCGTATTCTGGTGATTGATTTCAAGGCAGCGACCGGCGGATTTATTTTCAAGAACAAAAATGCAACCTGAGGATAACGAAGTGAGTTCAACATATCAGCAGGCAAATGCCAAACAAGGCGCAGGTGCGATCGGCGAAGAAAAACGCAAACGCGGATTCACCCTTTCCATGCCGTCGGAGGCCAACCGCAAACTGGCTTCCGGCTGGTTGTGGCTCGGCGTTGCATCGCTGGTAGGCGCCGGACTGTTCGCCATTCTGCTGGTGCTTTCGCGCACCCCTTATGTTCAGGATATTTTCCCCTGGGTTGATTTTTTCCACACCGCGCTGGTGGTGCATGTGGATTTGTCAGTGCTGTTATGGTTCATGGCGTTCGCCGGGGTGCTGTGGAGCCTGAATTCATCATCCAGATTCATCGGTATTGGCTGGCTGGCTCTGGTGCTGGCTACCGGAGGGGCTGCCGTGATTGTCCTGTCTCCCTTTATCGCTGCCGGCGAACCTTTGATGAGCAATTATGTGCCGGTCATTCAAAGCGCCTTCTTTTTCACGGGATTGATTGTTTTTGCCTTTGGGGTAGCCGTGCTGGTGTTGCGCAGCCTGATCGCGATACCATCTGCCGGCTTGTGGCGGGGCGGTGAAGGTTCAATACGTATCGGTTTTTATGCTGCTTCCATTTCCACGTTGTTTGCCCTGATCGCTTTTGGCTGGTCATATGTGATCATCGCGGATAATTTTGACAGCACACAGTATTATGATTTCCTGTTTTGGGGCGGCGGCCATGTGCTGCAGTTCACTTATTTGCTGTTGATGCTGGCCGGTTGGCTGTGGCTGGCGGATGCCTGCGGCGCAAAAATTCCGCTAACCCCGAGAGTCGCGTCAATCTTGCTCATATTGGGGCTGCTGCCGGTATTCTACGTTCCGGTCATTTACCTGTCTTTTGCCGGGGTGATGGGTGACTATATGGTGCAGTTCACCCAGTTGATGAAGGTGGGAGGCGCCTTTGCACCCGTGCCGCTTGGTTTGGCGATTCTTTACGGCATGGGGGCGGGAAGAGGCGATGCAGCGACCAGCCCCCAGCGTGCGGCACTGCTCTCGTCAATCATATTGTTTGCCATCGGTGGAGGGATAAGCCTGGTGATTGTGGATAGCAACACAATTATTACCGCGCACTACCACGGGACCGGGGGAGCAATCAGTCTGGCCTTTATGGGGTTGACCTTGCATTTATTGCCAGGTCTTGGCTACCGTGAGCCGGAGTTGAAGTGGGCCACATTGATGCCCTACATATATGGCGCGGGGCAACTGCTGCACATTGTCGGGTTGCTGTGGTCAGGCGGTTACGGCGTACAGCGCAAGGTCGCGGGGGCTGCGCAAGGATTGCATGGCTTTGCGCAGACGGCGGGCATGGGATTGATGGGGTTGGGCGGACTGATAGCCGTGGTTGGCGGCATCATGTTCCTGGTGGTGGTTTTCAAAGCCACGCGCCAGCCAGTGTAAGTGCGCAATCTGCCCCGCGTGAGAAGCGGCATTAACGCACCGGTTGGATTACGCCTTGGCAGCTTGACCCGCTATTGAAAAGTTGCCTCCGAGGTAAGCAAGACATACTTGACGAGGCTGAAAGAGATAAAGGCCAGCGTCAGAATGATGAGAAAAAAGATGATGTTGCGGTTTTTGAAACGCTCCCCGCGCGAAACCTCCCAGCGATCGAGTATCCAGTCAGACATGAAGTAGAGGCCTGCAGCCATCAATGTGTAATAAACAACTTCCAAGTTCATTCCCTGTTAACGTTTTGCAACCCGCACATTATATTGTGTTGTCACGCTTTGGGCAGATGAATTTAACCGGTTATTTTCAAATGCATTGCAGACGGCATTGATGCGAGGACTCCCTTGACCGCCTCCAATCACACTGAGTCCGTTGCGCGCAAGACCCTGCTCCGGTTTGAGGGCATCCTGAACAAGATCTTCGGTAATGATCTCAACCCTCTTTACAATCTGGGTGCGCTGGGATTTTATTTTTTCTGGGCGATTGTTGTCAGCGGCGCCTATATCTATGCCTTTTATAAG
>JANLID010000204.1 GCA_024654105.1 Gallionella sp.
CGGCGCATGGCCTACCATGACAGCCTCACGGACCTTCCCAACCATGCCTACTTCGAAGAGCGCTTGCAACAGGCGCTATCCGAGGCGAGCACACACGGACAATCGCTGGCGGTGCTTCTGCTGGACCTTGACCGATTGCGGGAGATCAACGATGCGCTCGGTTTTCATCAAGGGGATCTGCTGTTCAAAGATGTCGGCATGCGTATCCGTGGTGTGCTTAAGGAAGACGAACTGGTGGCGCGCATGCGCGGCGATGAATTTGGTATCCTGCTCCCGGTGAGTGACACCGATCATGCCGCTGCGGTCGCGCGGCGGATTCTGGATGCATTGGGGGCGCCGTTTACCATAAGCGGCCTCATGCTGAATGTCAGTGCGGCCGTGGGCATCTCCCTCTTTCCGCAACACGGCTCAGAGGCGACACGCCTCATCCAGCACGCGGACATGGCCACGCGCCAGGCGAAGAAGTCGGGGAAAGGTTACACCTTTTATACCGCGGAACAGGACGAGGGCGGTCTCAGACGCCTGACGTTGGCCGGGGAATTGCGGCGCGCGATCGAGGAAGACGAGTTGGTTCTGCACTATCAGCCTAAGATCAACATGCGCACCGGCCAGGTATGCGGCGCGGAAGCGCTGGTCCGCTGGATCCATCCACAGCAAGGCATGATCCCGCCCGATGAGTTCATCCCGCTGGCGGAGCACACCGGCCTGATCAAACCGTTGACCGACTGGGTCGTGGGAGCCGCCTTGCGCCAGTCGTCCACCTGGCGACATGCCGGGGTGGCGCTGCCTGTCGCGGTCAACCTCTCCACTCGCAATCTGCGGGATGCGGAGTTGCTGAGCAAGATGACACGATTGGTTGCGGCGTGGGGCGCTGAAGCCGGCTGGCTTGAGTTGGAGCTCACGGAGAGCGCCGTGATGGACGATCCGGAGGGCGCGCTTGAGATTCTCAGACGTTTAAGCATTCTGGGCTTCACCCTGTTTATCGATGACTTCGGTACTGGCTATTCTTCTCTGGGCTATCTCAAGAAACTGCCGGTGAACGCCGTGAAGATCGATAAATCGTTTGTCATTGACATGCTCTCGAATACAGACTCGGCGGCCATCGTGCGCGCGACCGTTGTACTGGCGCACGATCTCGGCCTCAAGGTGGTAGCCGAGGGCGTGGAGAATCAGGCGACGTGGGACCGGTTGGCCGCCCTGGGCTGTGACGTGGCGCAGGGCTACCACATCAGCAAGCCGCTGCCAGCGGAGCAGTTCAAGGCGTGGTTGGATGAACGCGCCCGGAACGCGAAGGCGGGCAAGCACGCGGGTCACACGCGGCCGCGGTCAAGTCGGGCATAGGACCCGAATCAGAGGAACTACTCCTTGTTATGCTGAGGCGTTCTGACTACATGCCGAAGAAGAAAACTGTCTAATACTAAGCAGCGGTATCTGGTTTTATCGTGGAATAACTGCCCGTAACTCGGGCAAAGTATTAGACACCATCCAACATTTTATTTTTTATTCTCATCGACTTACGGCCAGATTGGCAACAGGCTTTTAACCAGTTGGTCGGAGGTTCAAATCCTCCACGGCCCACCATTAATCAATGGCATACGAGCGCCCTGTCTGTAGCTCTCAAAATTCTCTCAAAAAATCCACAAAACTACCCGGGTCAAATGGGAGCGGGCCAATGCGCTCAGGCGGTAAACATTCCAGCATTCCTTGCATGTTTCAGGAACGTTCACGCATTTGCGGCTTGTAATTGACTGATCGCGCTGTGAATTACGCGTGTTGCCGAGCGTGCGAAAATGGTGGCGATCAGCAATCCAACTAAGACATCAGGCCATCGTGTCGAGGTCAACCACACGCCTATGGCCGCTAGCAGAACGAAAATGTTTCCAAGCAAATCGTTTTTAGAACATAGCCAGGCCGAACGCATGTTGATGTCGTCACGGCGATGCCGCAACAGCAAGACAGCACACAGCGCATTAGCTGAAAGCGCCAACATTCCAACGGCACCAATTGTTTCAGCGACGGGAATAATCGGATAGACGATTTTGTAAACCGCTTCTCCTAATACAAAAAAACTGAAAGTCATCATTATCAGACCCTTCAGCAAAGCAGAGACTGCTTGCCAGCTTCCACCGCGAGCGATGACGTATAAGCTGAAAGCGTAGGCTAATGCATCTCCGAGCATATCGAGCGAATCCGCCAATAGAGCCGTGGAGTGGGCCAGCAATCCCGTGGAGGCCTCTACGACAAACATCAAGACATTTATCGCAAGGACGATCTTTAGTACCGTACTCTGGCGACCACGCAGCGCATCCAGTTCGCAAGCCGTGTCACTACAACAATTTGCCATGTGAGGTCCTCCTGTCTTTCAATTGATCCACATTGCCCAAACCGCAGACATGAGTGTTATGTCAGGCTGTACAAAACCAGTCGATCTCACAATTGATCTGTAATGCTAGTGCTCCTAACCAACGGAGAGGAGTGGGATTCGCAACCAGACCGATCCAAGGCTTCGACCAGAAGTAGATATTAATGATATTAAGGCCCTCATTGAACGCAGCGATGATGCCTGGTGGCAACACAATTCTACTTACCGCTCATTGCACACAGCCCAACCTCTGTTACGCAAGAGCCAAACTGCGGTTCGTATGCCTTCAGGCTAAACTTGGCGAAAGATTCAGATGGATATCGAAATGATAGCACTCAGCAGCGTCCTGAGCCGCAGGGGATAGGCAGGGCAATCGCCGCCCAGATCTATTGTGGGTTACTCGACCACGAGATCATCGGAGATGACTCGCCGATCTGCGACGTCAGAGAAGAGAAGAAGTAAAACTTCGTTGTAAGAAGCTTTACGCACGTTGACGCACACGCTCTCTAGATTCAATGTTATTTTGGCCTCGTTCGTTTCGTGCTTCCAAGGTGTTCGAGAAGCACGAGTTCTTATTCCCATAGGCTAACTCCAGCCCAAGTGATTGTTTTTCCTTCAGGATCTCGTTGGCACGATTCATGTATTACACCATTGCTGATGACTATGTCAGTGATAGATCGGCTGTATAACCTTTTATCCGGAAAATCCTTGGAGGAATCAAATATGGGAACCTTGAAAGAAGAAATTGAGCAGCGAATTGAGGAAACTGAGCGCTGGGAAATCAGACGCCAGTACGGGGCGGACGGACCCAACATGCGCCATTTGTTCGTGCTCGCTTGCATGGATGAACGTATGCCCGTCGACG
>JANLID010000216.1 GCA_024654105.1 Gallionella sp.
AAAGCGGCCCACACCGCCAACCAGCGGGAGGATGCCATCATGTACCTGGTGCAGGCACTGGAAATCCTGCTCGTGGTCTGGGTCTTTTTCTACGTGCGTTCACGGATCACGCTGCCTATCCTCAATCTGACCGATTTCGCCCGGCGCTTCGCCGCCGGCGAGCGTACCGTGCGCATGGATTTCCATTCGCACGACGAGATCGGCGAACTGGTGTTGACGTTCAACACCACCGCGGCGCAGACCACAGAACTGATCGAAGAGCTCGGCCGTCGCGCGCGGGAAAACGCCGTCCTGGCCACCATTCTTGAAACCACCACTGACCTCGTCGGTACTACTTCCCCGGAAGGGCACTGTCTTTATCTTAATCGTGCCGGGCGCAAGATACTGGGGCTGGCCGAAGATGAAGACCTTGGCCGTCATACCATCGCCGATTACTACCCGCCCGAGATAGCTGATTTCATCCTCCACACCGCTCTCCCCGTTGCGGCGCAGTCCGGGTCGTGGGCCGGGGAGAGCATGCTGCGCTCGCGCACTGGACTAGAGATTCCAGTGTCGCAGGTGACCATCGCCCACAAGGGAGATGACGGCGCGGTAGATTACTATTCCAGCATCATGCGCGACGTAACGCATTTCAAGATGCTGGAGCAGCGCCTGCAATCCTCGCTCGATTTCCATCTCAAACTGTTGCAGGAGTTCCCCAACCCGATCTGGCGCGTCAACAAGGACGGCAAGTGCGATTATGTCAACCGCGCCTGGCTGGAATTCACCGGCCGCGCGCTGGAGCAGGAGCTGGGCGACGGCTGGGCGGACGGTATACACCCGGAAGACCATGAACGCAGCCTCGGCGCCTTCCTTTCCGCCTTCAACCGGCGCGAGCCGTTCACCATGGAATATCGTCTCCGCCATTGCGACGGCAGCTACCACTGGCTGCTGGATCACGGCGCGCCTTATACCGATCTGGACGGCGAGTTCGCCGGCTATCTCGGCGCCTGTTACGACGTCAACGAGCGCAAGCAGTACGAATCCCAGCTCGAATACCAGGCGCAGCACGACGCGCTCACCGGCCTGCCGAACCGCAATCTGCTCGCCGACCGGCTCAATCAGGTGATCAGCCGCGTGCGGCGTCATAACAATCTGGCGGGGGTGGTGTTCCTCGACCTCGATAATTTCAAGGTGGTCAACGACAGCCTCGGCCACGAAGTCGGCGACCATATCATCAAGACAGTAGGCGAACGCCTCGTCGCCACGGTGCGCGAGGGCGACACCGTGGCGCGCTACGGCGGCGACGAATTTGTCGTCGTGCTGGCTGACATGGTGCAGGAAGAGGATGTGGTGAATGCCACCCGCAAGCTGATGGCGGCGATGACGGCATCCTTCACCATCAACGAGCGCGATATCGTGATCACCTCCAGCCTCGGCGTGGCGGTTTGCCCGCGCGATGGAGAAGATCAGATGACGCTGCTGCGTAATGCCGATACCGCGCTCTATCGCGCCAAGGACGCGGGGCGCAACACCTTCCAGTTTTACGCGGCGGAAATGAATCAACGGTTGATGGCGCGCCTCGATCTGGAAAGGGATATGCGCCAGGCATTGGAGAATGGTGAATTCCTGCTCCATTACCAGCCCCAGGTAAATCTTGCCAGTGGTGCGATTATCGGTGTCGAGGCACTGGTACGCTGGCGCCAACCGGAGCGGGGCATTATCTCCCCCGGTGAATTCATTCCGCTGGCAGAGGAAACCGGCCTGATCGTGCCGCTGGGCGAATGGGTACTCAGGGAAGCCTGTCGCCAAGCACGGGCGTGGCGCGATGCCGGGTTGCCGGAGATATGCATGTCAGTCAACCTTTCCGCGCGCCAGTTCCGTTCGCCTGGCCTGGTGCAGACCATTCTCGGCGTGCTTTCCGAGACTGGGCTGGAGGCGCGCTTCCTTGAAATGGAAATTACCGAAAGCATGGTGATGCACGACCCGGAAGGCGCCATTGCGGTGCTGGACGAACTGCAACAGCAGGGCATAACCTTTGCCATGGACGATTTCGGCACCGGCTATTCCTCGCTCAATTACCTCAAGCGTTTTCCCATCCACAAGCTCAAGATCGACCAGTCTTTCGTGCATAACATCACCACTGACCCGGATGATGCCGCCATTACCAACGCAGTGATCGAGCTGGGGCACGGCCTGAAACTGATGGTCATTGCAGAGGGTGTGGAAACCGAAGAACAGCGCGCCTTCCTGCACGCGCATGGGTGCGACGAGATGCAGGGTTATCTTTTCAGCCGTCCCGTGCCGGCGGAAGAAATGGGTGCGCTCCTGGCCGCCAACAGGCAGCCACTGGCAGCGCCAGGCTCTGTCTAGCGCTCAGACTTGCCATCCAGGACATAGCGGCCAATAGAAGCCAGTCACCTGATTTTTCCTGATAGGTACGCCAGTTATCTTCGTGCCTCGAATGGCCGCTGTGTGTCGATTTCCGCTATTCACAATTACTAAAGCCTTTCCAGAAAGCAGATGATCACGGCAATAAAATGACTACTTTTCAGTGCCCAGATTTACCCGAACCGGCGAGCCGGACAAATAAAGGCTTGCAGCGATGCAGACTTTTTTTGTTTGTTGGAGGACGCAGCCATGAATAACCAGCCCCCGTGCCCCGCACCCGACCCGGATACTGCGACGCCAGGGACGCCGCGTTTCTGGCGTCATATCCTGATCGGTTTCTTCACCGTGGCGCCCCTGTGGGTGACTTGGCTGGTGTTCGATTTTCTCTTCAGTCAGCTGGCCCAAGCCGGCGCCCCTTTTCTGCGCGGCGCGGCGCGGGGATTGCGACCCTTTTCCGGGGCCATGGCCGGCTGGCTGATCAATCCCGACGTGCAATATGTGCTGGCTGTCCTGGTCACCTTGGCGGGACTTTACGTGGTAGGCCTGCTTACCTCCATGGTGTTGGGGCGGCAGTTAATCGCACTCATGGAGCGCCAACTCGACCGTCTGCCTCTGGTGCAAACCATCTACGGCGCCACCAAACGCTTTCTGCAGACCCTGCAAAAACCGCCGTTGACCGGGCAGCGGGTGGTGCTCATCAGTTTTCCCTCGCCGGAGATGAAGGCGGTGGGTTTCATTACCAAGGTGATGACCGACACGGATTCAGGGCGGCAACTGGCAGCAGTTTACGTACCCACCTCGCCCAATCCCACGTCCGGTTACATCGAAATTGTAGCCATGGAAGATGTGGTGTTGACTGACTGGAGCGTGGAGGAGGCGATGACTTTTGTCATGACCGGCGGCACCAACGCGCCGGAGCGGGTGCGTTTTTCCAACCCGCCTTCATGAGATCACAAGTTCCTTTGACGCAGTCCCGCTGCGGTATCATGCCGTCCTCGAATTAGTCCGTTGCAAGGTTCACTCCTGATGACATCCGAAAATTTCCTCGACCTCCCTCCCTTGCTGGGTGCACGCGGCACGGTCACGTTGCCCGGCTCCAAGAGCATCTCCAACCGTATCCTGTTGCTGTCCGCGCTGGCGCAGGGTGCGACCGAGATACGCGACGTGCTGTTGTCGGACGATACCGGGCGCATGCTGGACGGCTTGCGCACGCTGGGTGTCGGCGTCGAGCAGCTGGATGCGCATGTGTTTCGCGTGCAGGGCTGCGGCGGAAATTTTTCAATCAAAAAAGCGGAATTGTTTTTGGGTAATGCGGGGACGGCCTTCCGTCCGCTGACTGCGGCGCTGGCGTTGTCCGGCGGACATTACCGGTTGTCCGGCGTGGCGCGCATGCACGACAGGCCGATTGGCGACCTGGTGGATGCGTTGCGCGCGCTCGGTGCAAATATCGATTATCTGGGCAACGAAGGCTTTCCGCCGCTGGAGATTTTTCCCGCAACCTTGAGCGATGCAGCACGCGTCAGCGTGCGCGGCGATGTATCCAGCCAGTTCCTCACCGCGCTGCTGATGGCCTTGCCATTGCTGGATCGCGATGTCACCGTGGAGGTGACCGGCGAGTTGATTTCGAAGCCGTATATCGAAATTACGCTGGCGATGATGGCGCGCTTCGGAGTCAACGTGTCGCGAGATGGCTGGCGCAGCTTCACCGTCGCGGCGGGCAGCCGCTATGTGTCGCCCGGTGTGACCCATGTCGAGGGGGATGCCTCTTCGGCCTCGTATTTTCTCGCGGCAGGTGCGATTGGCGGCGGGCCGCTGCGCATCGATGGGGTAGGCAGCGACAGCATTCAGGGGGACGTGCGTTTTGCCGACGCGCTGGGGTTGATGGGTGCGCGCATTGAACAGGGCGCGAACTGGATGGAGGTGCGTGCGCCGCTCGATGGCAGACTCAAGGCCATCGACCTCGATTGCAACCACATTCCCGATGCGGCGATGACGCTGGCGGTGGCAGCGCTGTTTGCCGACGGCACGACCACGCTGCGCAACATCGCCAGCTGGCGCGTCAAGGAGACCGACCGCATCGCAGCGATGGCAACAGAATTACGCAAGGTCGGTGCGACGGTGGAAGAGGGCGCGGATTACATCCGCATCACAGGAGTGAGGAGCGAGGAGCGAGGAGCGAGTAAAAACTGCGTTTCCGATTTTGCTTCTCCACACGATCCTCGATCCTCGATCCTCAATCCTATTGAGGGCATCGATACCTACGACGACCATCGCATGGCGATGTGTTTTTCACTTGCGGCTTTCGGTGCTGAAGGGATGCGCATCAACGATCCGGGCTGTGTCGCCAAGACTTTTCCGGATTATTTTGCGCGCTTTCGCGAGGTGGTGCAGGCGGTGCCGGTGATCGCTATCGACGGGCCGTCCGCTTCGGGCAAGGGGACGGTGGCACAGCGCGTCGCCGCGCAGCTGGGTTATCATTTTCTCGATAGTGGCGCGCTGTATCGCCTGTTGGGTTTGGTTGCGGTGCAGCGCGGTATCGCGCTGGATGCGGAAGCGCAATTGGCGAATTTGGCAGGGCAGATTGACATCCGCTTCGAGGGTACGGATATCTGGCTTAACGGCGCTTTAGTTGGCGATGAATTACGCGGAGAATCATGTGCGGCTGCGGCTTCCAGAGTGGCAGCCTTCCCCAAAGTGCGCGCTGCGCTGCTTGCCAAACAACATGCTTTTCGTCGTGCGCCGGGGTTGGTGGCGGATGGGCGCGATATGGGCTCGGTAGTGTTTCCGGACGCGGTATTGAAGATATTTCTCACCGCCAGTGCTGAGGCGCGTGCCGAGCGCCGTTATAAGCAGTTGAAGGAAAAAGGAATCGATGCTAATATCGCCGCCCTTTTGCAGGATATTCGTGCGCGCGACGAGCGAGATACTCAACGTAGCGCGGCTCCATTGCAACAGGCGCCGGGTGCGAGCCTGCTGGATACCACAGATATGGGTATCGAACAGGCGGTTGCCGAAGTGCTGGCACGCTACCAGGTGAAATCATAGGCCCCGCCGGACTCCCCGTCTTTCGGGATCATTAACTAACCCTCTGCGTAAGCAGAATTTTTCTTAGGTGTATTTTCGATGAACGCAATCGCAGCCGCTGTACAAGACCCGGATAGTTTCGCAGCAATGTTTGAAGAAAGCCTGACGCGCAAGGAAATGCGCGCCGGTGAACTGATTACCGCACAAGTCGTTCGTGTTGACCATAACATGGTCGTCGTGAATGCCGGATTGAAATCCGAAAGTTTGATTCCGATCGAGGAATTCCTCGACGCGAAAGGCGAACTGGAAATTAAGGCGGGCGATTTTGTCACCGTCGCGATTGAATCACTGGAAAACGGTTACGGCGAGACCAAATTGTCGCGCGAAAAAGCCAAGCGTTTGGCTGCATGGCACGATCTGGAAGCGGCCATGGAAGAAGGCAGGATCGTGGAAGGCTTCGTCAGCGGCAAAGTCAAGGGAGGCCTGACTGCGATGGTCAACGGCATCCGCGCCTTTCTGCCCGGTTCGCTGGTGGACATTCGCCCGGTCAAGGACACCACGCCTTACGAAAACAAGATTATGGAGTTGAAGGTCATCAAGCTGGATCGCAAGCGCAACAACGTGGTGGTTTCCCGCCGCGCGGTGCTGGAGGCCAGTATGGGCGCCGACCGCGAAGCGATCATGGAAAACCTCAAGGAAGGCGCGATCGTCAAGGGCGTTGTCAAGAATATCACCGATTACGGCGCATTCGTGGATCTGGGCGGTATCGATGGCCTGCTGCACATTACCGATCTGGCTTGGCGCCGCGTGAAACATCCTTCTGAAGTGTTGAATGTGGGTGACGAAGTCGAAGCCAAGATTCTCAAGTTCGACCAGGAGAAGAACCGTGTCTCGCTGGGCATCAAGCAAATGGGCGATGATCCGTGGAACGGTCTGGCGCGCCGTTATCCGCAAGGCACGCGCCTGTTTGGCAAGGTGACCAACCTGACCGACTACGGCTCATTCGTTGAAATCGAACAAGGCATTGAAGGTCTGGTGCACGTTTCCGAAATGGACTGGACCAACAAGAATGTTCATCCATCCAAAGTTGTCGCATTGGGTGATGAAGTGGAAGTGATGATTCTGGAAATCGATGAGCAGCGCCGCCGCATTTCTCTGGGCATGAAACAATGCAAAGCGAACCCATGGGACGATTTTGCGATCAACCACAAGAAGGGCGACAAGGTGAAGGGTCAAATCAAGTCCATCACCGACTTCGGCGTATTCATCGGTCTGGATGGCGGCATCGACGGGCTGGTGCATTTATCCGACTTGTCCTGGAGCCAGCCTGGCGAAGAAGCGGTGCGCAGTTACAAGAAGGGCGACGAAGTCGAGGCTGTGGTTCTGGCGATTGATGTGGAGCGCGAGCGTATTTCTCTTGGTATCAAGCAAATGGAAGGCGATCCTTTCGGTGGTTTTGTTTCAGGACACGAAAAAGGAGCTGTGGTTACCGGTACAGTGAAGGCGTTGGATGCGAAGGGGGCGACCATCGCGCTGGAAGGTGATGTTGAAGCCTACCTGAAAGCTTCCGAAGTATCCGCTGACCGTGTTGAGGATATTCGCACTCACCTGAAAGAGGGCGATAGCGTGACTGCCGTGATCATTAATGTGGATCGCAAAAATCGCGGTATCAATTTGTCGATCAAGGCACTCAACAAGGCGGAAGAATCCGCCGCCATGCAGAAAATTTCTGCCGAAAGTGTTTCCAATGCAGGAACCACCAATCTGGGCGCATTACTGAAGGCCAAGATGAGCGGCAGCAAGACTGAAGCCTAAATTTGGGGTTTATTGTCATGACTCGTTCCGATTTGATTGCCAGTCTTGCCGAACTGCATCCACAACTGTTGGCCAAGGATACAGAATTTGCTGTCAAGGTGATTCTGGATACGTTGTCCGCTACGCTGGCGCGCGGCGGACGTGTCGAGATTCGTGGTTTCGGCACTTTTGCTTTGAATTACCGGCCGCCGCGTCAAGGGCGTAATCCAAAGACGGGAGATAAGGTGAAAGTGCCGGCCAAGTATGTGCCGCACTTCAAGGCTGGCAAAGAGTTACGGGAGCGGGTCTGCGCGCATAAATCCTGATTCTGGATTAGCCCTCACCTCAATCCTCTGGGTAAGACAACTAGCCATTCGACTAGGCTGCCAAAGACCGCAGCCAAGTCGCTGGTTATCCCGCTTGCGGGAGAGGAAGCAAACGGGAAGTGGGTCAAGCAGGTATTTTGTCGCAAGACAAAAACTCGCAAAGGCAATCTTCAATTCTTGGCGGCATATCGCAAGGTATAGCCGCCATTTTTTATGCTATCGTTGTGGCGGTTTTTTTCGGGTAAAAGCTATGCGTTATTTTGATTGGGCGTTGCGGATAGTATTGTTTATCGTACTGCTCGGGTTTGCAGTCAAAAACGATCAGCCGATCACGTTGCGCTATTTTTTCGGCTATGAGTGGCAGTCTTCGCTGGTGGTTGTTCTGCTGCTGTTTTTTTCTGCTGGCGCAGTCGTTGGCGTACTCGCCATGCTTGCCAATGTGTTGCAGCAACGCCGCGAAATTGCGCGCTTGAAGCGCGATATCCGGGTCAAGAACAAACTTGCCAACCTTGGCGAAACGCAGCAAATCCCTATTCAACCTTCCTGACAGGCAGGTTTTAGTTATGGAATTTGAACCTTGGATGCTGCTGGTTTTCCCGTTGTTTTTTGGGATGGGCTGGCTGGCTGCGCGCATCGACATCAAGGAGTTGCTCTCGGAATCGAGCGCGCTGCCGCAGTCATATTTTCAGGGGCTGAATTTTTTGCTCAATGAGCAACAGGACAAGGCTATCGAGGCCTTCATCGAAGTAGTCAAGGTCGATCCGCAAACTGTCGAATTGCACTTCGCGCTGGGCAGCCTGTTCCGCCGGCGCGGCGAAGTGGATCGCGCGTTGCGCATGCATCACAACCTGTTGGACAGGGTCGATCTGGATAATGACAAACGTCAGCAAGCGATTTTTGAGTTGGCGCAGGATTATTTGAAAGCCGGTATTCTGGACCGCGCCGAGAGCTTGTTCCGCGAATTGGAAAAGACCCTGTATGCCAAACCCGCTTTGGAATTCCTGCTGGAATTGTTTCAGAAGGAGCATGACTGGCTCAAGGCGATTGAAGCGGTGCAACGCCTGGCAGCGTTATCCGGACAGTCATACAGCAAGCAGGCTGCCTTTTTCTATTGCGAACTGGCGAGTGAGGAAATTGCCGGCGGCAATCCGGCCGCAGCACGCGGGCATTTGCAGCAGGCATTAAAGGATTGTCCGAGCGCGGTACGCGCCACCATGATGCTGGGTGACATGGCCGCCAGCGAGAAAAAGCTTGATGAGGCTATCGCTATCTGGAAAAACATCGAGGCGCAGGACGCGCAATATCTGCCGCTGGTGGCGGAGCGCCTGTTGAATGTCTATCGCAGCCTGGATCGCGAAGCGGAGGGCGTTGCCTTGTTGCGCGAATACCTGGGCAAATATCACTCGCTGGATTTGATGAATGTGGTGTTCGACAGCGTGCTGAAAAACGAAGGCTCAAGTGCAGCTTACCAGCTGGTGCGCGACGAATTGCAGCGCAACCCGACCTTGTTGGGGCTGGATAAATTGCTCGAGGCGCGGCTGCTGGAGGTGCCGATGGAGCGGCGCGCCGATGTCGAGCTGGTGAAGGATCTGGTGCACAAACGCACGCGCAACCTGGCGATGTATCACTGCGCCCATTGCGGCTTCAAGGCGCGCCAGTTTTACTGGCACTGCCCGGCCTGCCAGGCCTGGGACAGCTATTCACCGCGCCGCAGCGAAGAAACCGGAATGCCTTTATGAGCGATCCGAAAATCATCGTCGCGCTGGATTACCCTGCCGCCGCGCCTGCACTGGCACTGGTTGACCGCTTGCAGCCCGCGCTGTGCCGTCTGAAAGTCGGCAAGGAATTATTCACCGCTGCCGGGCCGGGATTGATCGAGCAGTTGCAACAGCGCGGCTTCGAGATTTTTCTCGACTTGAAATTTCACGATATTCCCAATACGGCCGCGCAGGCATGCAAGGCTGCCGCTGCGTTGGGCGTGTGGATGGTCAACGTACACGCGTTGGGCGGACGCAAGATGATGGACGCAGCGCGCGATGCCATCGCCAACAGTGCGCAAAGGCCAAAATTGATCGCCGTGACAGTACTGACCAGTATGGCGCAGGCAGACCTTGTGGAGTTGGGCATAACCGATACGCCAGCCGAACTGGTGCAGCGTTTAGCAAAACTGGCGTGCGACAGCGGGCTGGACGGCGTGGTGTGCTCCGCACAGGAAGCATGGCAGTTACGTCCAAAATTTGGTGAAGGATTCTGCTTGGTGACGCCCGGTATTCGTCCGGCACAGGCCAGTCATGACGATCAGTCGCGGGTGATGACACCCCTTGCCGCGCTGAAGGCCGGCTCCAGTTATCTGGTGATCGGGCGCCCGATCACCAAGGCGGCTGACCCGTTGCGGGCGCTGCTCGACATCAACAAGGAAATCGGAGAACCGGTATGAATCAGAAAAGTGCAGGGCGGTTATGACGATGTTGCCAAAATTTGACGGCGCAAAAATACTGGTGGTCGGCGATGTGATGCTGGACCGTTACTGGTTCGGCGACGTCAACCGCATCTCGCCGGAAGCACCGGTGCCGGTGCTCAAGGTGGAACGCGTCGAAGAGCGACCCGGTGGGGCGGCCAACGTGGCGCGCAACATCGCGGCACTCGGCGCGCAAGCTACCCTGCTGTCGGTGGTCGGCAATGACGAGGCGGGCGCATGTCTGGAAAAGTTGCTCAACGAACACGCCAACCTCACCGCATTGCTGCATCGCGACAACACCGTCTCGACCATCATCAAGTTGCGCGCCATCGCGCGGCACCAGCAATTGCTGCGGATCGATTTCGAAACGCCGCCCAGCCACGAAGTGCTGCACGCCGCACTGGCGGATTTTCACGCGCAGTTGCCGCTGGCCGATGTGGTGATCCTGTCCGATTACGGCAAGGGCGGGTTGGCGCATATCGCCGAGATGATCCGGCTGGCGCGCGCGGCGGGTAAACCGGTGCTGGTCGATCCCAAGGGCGACGATTACGCGCGCTATCGCGGCGCGTCGCTGCTCACGCCGAACCGCAGCGAATTCCGCGAAGTGGCGGGCAGTTGGAAGACCGATGCGGAATTCAATAGCAAGGTAGAAAAGCTGCGCACCGAATTGCAGCTCGACGCGCTGCTGGTCACGCGCAGCGAGGACGGCATGAGCCTGTACCGCGCCAACGAAGCGCTGCACGAGCCGACGCACACCCGCGAAGTATTCGACGTCAGCGGCGCGGGCGATACCGTGATCGCCGCGCTGGCGGTGATGCTGGCGAGCGGCGCGGATTTGCCCGATGCGATGCGTATCGCCAACCGCGCGGCGGGCATCGTGGTCGGCAAGCTGGGCACGGCGGTGGTCAGCCGCGAGGAAATTGTGCGGGATATGGAACGTTAGGATCGAGGAGCGCGGATTGAGGATCGAGGAAAACCGACATCACTGTTTTTAGCTCGATCCTCGCTCCTCAATCCACGATCCTGTTAAAGGAGAAAACATGTACTACATCGTTACCGGCGCCGCCGGGTTTATCGGTTCCAACCTGGTCAAGGCGCTCAACCAGCGCGGCGAGCACAACATCATCGCGGTGGACAATCTCAAGAACGCCGACAAGTTCAGGAATCTGGCCGATTGCGAAATCGCCGACTACCTCGACAAGGAAGACTTCCTGAAAAAATTGCAGGAAGGTTTTTTCGACGGACTGGTCAGCGCGGTGCTGCACCAGGGCGCGTGCTCAGATACCATGGAAACCGACGGCCGCTACATGATGGACAACAATTACCAGTATTCGCTGGAGCTGCTGAACTACTGCCAGAACGAAGAGGTGCCGTTTCTGTATGCCTCGTCCGCTTCGGTGTACGGCGGCGGCAAGGTGTTCAAGGAAAGCCGCGAATGCGAGGCGCCGCTGAACGTGTACGCCTATTCCAAATTCCTGTTCGACCAGATCGTGCGCCGCCGCTGGCACAAGCGCAGCGCGCAGATCGTCGGCCTGCGCTACTTCAACGTGTATGGCTCGCGCGAACAGCACAAGGGGCGCATGGCTTCGGTCGCGTTCCATTTCTTCAACCAGTATCGCGCCGAAGGCAAGGTGAAACTGTTCGAAGGCTGCGACGGCTACGCCAACGGCGGGCAACTGCGCGACTTCGTCTCGGTAGAAGACACGGTCAAGGTCAACATGTATTTTCTCGACAACCCGCACAAATCCGGCATCTTCAACCTCGGCACCGGGCAGGCGCAGAGCTTCAACGACGTGGCGATGGCGACCATCAATATCCTGCGCAACGCCGACGGGAAAAAAGCGTTAAGCCTCGCCGAATTGCAACAGCAAGGCTTGATCGAGTACATCCCGTTCCCCGAAGCATTGCGCGGCAAATACCAGAGCTACACCCAGGCCGACATCGGCGCGCTGCGCAGCAGCGGCTATGCCGAACCGTTTTTGAGCGTGGAGCAGGGCGTGGCAAGGTATGTGGAACAGATGCTCAAGATGGCGTGATCGTTCGGCGTTTTAAAACGATCACTCACGGTCAATGTGCGAAGTTCTCAAAAGTGCCAAAGCTGCTACTCATTAGATGGCGTATGATCCAAGTCAATTGCTGCTTGGGAGGCATTGGGCTTTTCCGATAATATTCATCATGGATTCCTCTCACGTTTAACTGGTTATTCATCAACTCTAGTTTGGCACATTGATGCCGCTTAGATGAGGCGGAGTCCATACCATTGCAATTCCATCATTCCTGCAGTGATGATGCCGATGCGCATGAGCAGCGTGGTGAAGGAGTACACCCATACATTAAATATGGATACACAAATGTGTATCCATGTGCTATATTTTACTTATGTTGATTAAAGATGCCGGGATTCGAATTAGGGTTGAGACGGAATTGCGCGAAGCTTTCGTGCAAGCCTGCCGTGCTCAAGACCGCGCGGCCTCTGAAGTACTTCGGGATTTTATGCGCGCCTTTACTGAGAAGCATCAGCGCGGCCAGGCAAATCTGTTTGTTGATGCTAAACGGAAGCGCGGCTAACGATGGCTGCAACACTTGTTGCCTGCAGAATGGCTAATCAAAGTAATTCCCGAAGGACTTCAGTTGAGTGGGAGACCGAAAATGCATCATAAGACTGAATATGAGAGAAATGCTTCGAGGAAATCTATAGGTGCAGATCAGAAGGCTAGTGTGTGGGATGCTGAAGCCTTTACCCGACTGGTAAATGCAGCAAGAGATAAGGGGCGAGTATCCGGCTTGACGCATAAATTTTACCGATACCCTGCACGTTTTTCGCCGCAGTTCGTGCGAGCAGCCATTGAACAATTTACAAACCCCGGTGACCTTGTATTCGATCCTTTCATGGGTGGGGGAACAACTCTGGTCGAAGCCGTCGCACTTGGAAGAAGCGCAATCGGCACCGACATTAGCTCGCTCGCAACCTTCGTATCCAAAGCCAAGACACTCGTTTTCTCGGATGAAGAATTTCAATGCCTCGAGCGTTGGATTGGTACGTTAAAAGTGATTATTAATATTCACATCCCCTCGGTTTCTTCGAAGGATTATGTCGATGCTGGTTACCACAAACACCTTGGCTCAAGCCTCACATGGCGGTTGCGTAAGGCGATGGAGCAGGCACTTGCAACCGCAGTGAATCTGCCGACAGAGAAGGTAGCCTTGAGCTTTAGTGATTTAAGATGTTTGACTCCTCTTGGTGTCGAGGAGTCCGGGTAGCGAGCCACACCGTTCTCTACGACAGTTGCGCTCTTTACCTCTACGAGACAATCACCTTTGGATCCTGAGATAATAAAATCCACCCGAAAACCATCTTCTACGAGTTGCTCACGAGCCAGAGTGTTATAAGTCTCAAGTCCCGGCACCAACTTCAGCCTTAAAGCTTCTTCAACAAGGCGGTTGGAAAGATGAGTGTCTGTACCAATCCAAAGTCCTTCAAACTCAACAGCTCGCCAAGTGTATCGTCGTTTTCTTTTTAGATCCGCGCTATCCCAAAGAAGAGCATCCCTGCCAGACGTCAGGCAACCTGTCATAGAGCCTGGGTTTGCACAGTAGACAAGCTCTTCTACTCCATTAGGGAAAGCCATTTCTGCCAAAAAACGCTGTGGTCTTCGCAAAAAAGTTGCTTCGCATTGCGGCTGAGGAAAGGCCATAAAAATTTCATCGCCGTTCATTCTAAGACTAACCTTACCTTGGTCGGGTTCTTGCCCTTGGGATAGGAGAGTGATTTGCATAACGTTGAGGTCTGCTGAACTAATTAACTCGGCAGCCAGTTTGATATTGTTGTCCATACAAGTCGAAGGAAAGTGAATTTAAGTTAAGGTGGAATTATAGCCAGCCCCCAAACATGATACGCCCGCCACGCGTGAACACTTCGTCTCACTGACAACTGCTGCTCTTGTACCTGTGGACTGGTATAAAAATGCTGGAAGAAACCATGGCGTCAAAAGTCAATTTCCCTACCATTCTGCTGAGCAGCCATTCGCATGAGGAATATATCGAGAAAGATGAAACCAGCAAATTGATTGAGGCAATGAGGCTAGCTGCGCTACTTCACTAATCAACTTTCAATGGGGTCAGATATTTCAGGCGCTATCTCATCGCCGCTAAATCGAGATGTTGAACGGAAGCTATCGGGAAACGCGAATGGCGGCTTTGTGTAACCAGTAGTTCAAGTACCCTGATGGCGGCCAATGAAAACTCCAGTTGCTGGCCTTGCCCGGTTTGGTGAGCATGAGGCAATCCGAATATCAAGTTGCTTGCCATCAGACAAGCAATCGCCGTGCAGTTTTTTGCCGCCGCAGTTATCATTGAGTCCTTAGCAAATATCGAGGCAAAGCGATGTACCCATCCATAGAAAATTTCGTCGGCAACACCCCGCTGGTGCGTCTGAAGCGCATTCCCGACGGCACCTCGAACGTCATCCTTGCCAAGCTGGAAGGCAATAATCCTGCCGGTTCGGTGAAGGACCGTCCGGCGCTGTCAATGATCATGCGCGCCGAAGCGCGCGGCGACATCAGGCCGGGCGACACGCTGATCGAGGCGACCAGCGGCAACACCGGCATCGCGCTGGCGATGGCGGCGGCTGTGCGCGGCTACCGCCTGATTCTGGTAATGCCGGATAACCAGAGCATGGAACGCCGCCAGACCATGTGCGCCTACGGCGCGGAACTGCTGCTGACGCCGAAGGAAGGCAGTATGGAATTGGCGCGCGACACGGCAGAGAAGCTGCGCGCCGAAGGGCGCGGCATCATCCTCGACCAGTTCGCCAATCCCGATAATCCGCTCGCACATTACGAGGGCACCGCGCCGGAAATCTGGCGCGATACGGATGGCAAGCTCACTCACTTCGTCAGCAGCATGGGCACCACCGGCACCATCATGGGCTGCTCGCGTTTCTTCAAGGAACAGAATCCCGGCATCCAGATCATCGGCGTGCAGCCGGAAGAGGGCGCGCAGATTCCCGGTATCCGCAAATGGCCGCCGGCCTATCTGCCGAAAATCTATGACGGCAAGAATGTGGACCGGCTGGAACAGGTGAGCCAGCAGGATGCGGAGGAAATGACGCGCCGCCTGGCACGCGAGGAAGGCATCTTCTGCGGCGTCTCGTCCGGCGGCGCGCTGGTCGTGGCGCTGCGCATCTCACAACAGGTCGAGAACGCGACCATCGCGTTCATCGTCTGCGACCGCGGCGACCGTTATTTGTCTACCGGGATATTCCCAGTCTAAAACTCCGCCTGCGCAAACTTCGGTTTGGACAGCGCCGGATTCTGCGCGAAATAGCGTTTGACGCCGCCGATGATCGCATTCGCCAACTTCATCTGGTAGTCCTCGTCGTTCAGGCGACGCTCTTCGCTGGGGTTGCTGATGAAGGCGGTCTCGACCAGGATGGAGGGGATGTCCGGCGATTTCAGCACGGCGAATCCGGCTTGTTCGACCTGGCCGCGATGCAGGTCGTTGATGTCGCCCAGTTCGCCCAGTACATGTTTGGCGAGTTTCATGCTGTCATTGATGGTGGCGGTCTGCGACAGGTCAAGCAGGGTGCGCGCCAGATAGGGATCTTGCACTGCGATATTTACTCCACCGATCAGGTCCGCCTCATTTTCCTTTTTTGCCAGCCAGCGTGCCGCAGTACTGGTGGCACCGTGTTCGGATAGGGCGAATACCGATGAACCACGCACGCTTGATTTGATAAAGGCGTCGGCGTGTATCGAAATAAACAGATCTGCATTAACCTTGCGTGCTTTGACGACGCGCATGCCGAGCGGGATGAAGTAATCGCCGTCGCGAATCAGTACACCGCGCATATTCGGCGCGTCATCTACCAGTGTTTTCACCTTGCGTGCGATAGCCAGCGTAACGTTTTTTTCGCGTGAGCCATTTCTGCCGATTGCACCCGGATCTTCGCCGCCATGACCGGCATCGATGGCGACAATCAGCGTGCGGGCGCGCAGCTCGGGAACGTTCTTGGGAGGAGAGGCTGGCGGTGGGGTGTCAATCTTGCCGATACTCATGCTTTGGGTCAGACTGGGTTTCTCCTCGGTAGGCAGTTCTTTTGGGGCGGACGGTTCTTCAGCGGCCTGCCCGGTTGCTGCAGGTGCGCTGGCAGCTTCGGGAATGGGTGTTTCGGGTTTCTCGAGCAAGGCCATCAACGGATCGAGCGGTTGGGCGGGATACACGTCCAGAACAAGCCGATAGCCATATTCACCAACCGGTTTGAGAGCGAATAGCTGCGGCTTGACTTCATTCTTCAGGTCGAGTACCAGTCGCACCACGCCGGGTTTGAAACGCCCGACGCGTATACTTTTTATGTAGGGATCATCATCGCCAACCAGTTTGGTCAGGTCGTTGAGGATGTTGCCGAGTTCAACATCCTCCAGATCGATGACCAGACGTTCCGGATTGCTTACGGTGAACATGTTATGGCGGATGGCCTGCCTGGATTCGAGCGTCAGGCGCGTGTAATCCTGCGCCGGCCAGATACGCGCCGCACTAACGGCAACGGCTGCATATACATTCTGTTGTGGCAGCCACAGCAGCAATGACAGTGTAATGAGCTTTACAACTGCTCTAAGCATTGTTTACCCATTTCCGTATTGGCATGAATTTCCACCTTGCGACCATGCGGTAAAATTTCAAATGTAACTTCCACGTCGGCTTGCGGAGTCAATTCCCGTGCCTTTTCCGGCCATTCGATGAAAAAAATATTGTGCCCGTCGAATTCATCGCGGAAGCCGGCAGCTTCCCATTCTGCCTCATCGTGCAGGCGGTACAGGTCGAAGTGCCGCAAGTCTAACCCAGCGATATGGTAAGGTTCAACCAATGTATATGTGGGGCTTTTTACGCGGCCGGAATAACCAAGCGCATTCAGCACCCCGCGTACCAGAGAAGTTTTGCCGGCGCCCAGATTGCCATGCAGATAGATCACCATGCCGGGTTTGAGCCTGGTAGAGAGATGCCGCGCTAACGCGGCGGTCGCGCTTTCATCGGCAAGGAAGAATGAGATGCTCGCGCAGCGATCGTTCGTCCTTTCTGCCGCAAGCGGGAGAGTGCCGGGATGGAAGGTGGGCGTGGCGGGTTCCACTGTCAGGTGCGGCAACCTTGCCATGTCCTCAGGGTGATTCGGCTATCATTGCCAGTATGCAAAATGGAAATCCTCAGCAGACGAATTACACCACACTTGCCGCGCAGATACGCGCATGGGCGCATGAGCTGGGCTTTCAGGCCGTGTGTATCAGCGATACCGATCTTTCGGCGGCGGAAAGCGGTCTGCTGGAATGGCTCGCGCTCGGCCTGCACGGCGAGATGGATTATATGGCAAAACACGGCACCAAACGCAGCCGCCCGGCTGAGCTGCTGCCCGGCACGATGCGCGTGATTTCGCTGCGCATGAACTACGCGCCAGCCGGTGCGCGCGACAGCTCGCAGATATTGGCAGAAGGCGAACGCGCATTCATTTCGCGCTATGCCTTGGGGCGTGATTATCATAAGGTGCTGCGCAATCGACTGGCGAAATTGGCCGAGAAAATCCGCGCCGAAGTCGCCGGATTCGACGGCCCCAATTTTGATGGACGAGTCTTTACCGACAGCGCGCCGGTGCTGGAAGTGGAGCTGGCGCGCAAGGCAGGCCTGGGCTGGCGCGGCAAACATACCTTGCTGCTGTCGCGCGATCACGGCTCACGGTTCTTTCTCGGCGAAATATATGTGAACTTGCCGCTGCCGGTCGATGAGCCGCAGCAGGAGCATTGCGGAACCTGCACGCGTTGCATCGATGTGTGCCCGACCCGGGCGATCATTGCGCCGTACCGGCTGGATGCGCGCCGCTGCATTTCCTATCTCACCATCGAACTTAAGGGCTGCATCCCGGTCGAGTTGCGCCCGCTGATCGGCAATCGCATCTACGGCTGCGACGATTGTCAGTTGGTGTGCCCGTGGAACGGTTTTGCGCAAGCCGGTGTCGAGCCGGATTTCGCGGTGCGGCACGGGCTGGATGATGTGTCGCTGCTGGAGTTGTTCGCGTGGGATGAAGCCGAGTTCAATGCCAGGCTCGCGGGCAGCGCCATCTATCGTATCGGCCATGAGCAATGGCTGCGCAATATTGCCGTGGCGTTGGGTAATGCGCCGAAAAGCGCCGCAGTGATCGCCGCAGTGAAGTCGCGCGCCGGGCATCCGTCCGCGCTGGTACGCGAGCATGTGGCGTGGGCATTGGCGCGGCATGCGGATTAACTTTCTCGCCTACAAGCTGGGGTATCCCATTTGTCTTTCAAAGCAGCAATAACCCTGTAGATACTCTGTTCGGTTGCAAGCATTTTTTCTGTGATTTTTGCATTTTCTGGTTCACGCTGGAATCGCGTAAAAACGGGTGTTATCGA